>JAGCJE010000006.1 GCA_017648225.1 Kiritimatiellia bacterium
GACCAAATCATACCGCGCATTCAGATGACTCGATCTGGGATTATTATTATAAGAGACTGGAAAGTCGCCTTTAAATTCAATTGAAACGCCATCCTTCTCCAAAACACCGCCTCTGAAATAACGCTCCATCTCTCCAGTGAATTTATCATGAATCTTGTGATACGAAACTTCACCTTTCCAGGAAGAAACTTCAAACGTAGGGCCATGGTATGGCTTTAGGTTAGAGGGCTGCTTATTTTCGCAACCGCACCCTTCGATCGCTTTGGGGCTGTTACATCCGACAACTGCAAGGACCGACAACAAAACGGCACTGATTTTTTTTATCATTTTATTTCTCCTTTTTAACATTATTTATAGGATATCCGAATACAAAAGCTCCGGCAAGAGCTGTAAACGGCGCAACAAGAACGAGCCCGAAGCTTCCGACGAGAGTCTTTACGACCTCTGCACTTACAAGCGTAGAATTGATGAAGTCGATCGGCCTTACGCCTTCAGAAGCGTAAACCATCAAGAGCGTCAGATAACCGCCGGAATACGCCAAGAGCAACGTTGTTGTCATCGTTCCGACAACAGCCCGGCCGATGCGGCATCCCGAGAAAAAGAGATCCTTAAAACCAACATCGGGATTATGACGACGGACTTCAGCCATACCGGCGGCTATATCCATCGCAAGATCCATCACGGCGCCAGACGAAGCGAGTATCACAGATCCGATGAAAATATCACGAAGCGAAACGATATTGGCATTGGCATTGACAAGTTGCTGGGCAAATGGCATTGTAGCACCATCCACGTACATAACCTTAGAGAAAAACCACACCAAAACGAGCGAAACCGCAACACCCAACATTGAACCCGCAAACGCTGAAACACCAACGCGGCTTATCCCCGCTACAAGAAAAACTATAACACCCGTCAGAACGGCTACGGTCAAAAATGAAACCAGCGACGCGCTCGCACCGTTCAAAACTGCGGGGATGAGAATTTTCCAAATTGCTAAACAACTGAAAAAGAAAGTAAAAAGAGCGCGAAGTCCCGTCCATCCGCCGAAAATGCAAAGCAGAACGGCAAAAAGAACAAATAAAGCGACCGCCCAGCCAATCCGCCAGTAATCTCTCGCAAAAAGAACAGTATTCTCGTTTATCGTCTTCGGCAATTCTACAACGATTTTATCGCCCAGTTGAAACATTTTATCAAGCTCCATCTGGGCGCGAAGTTCATTCTCAGCATCAAATTGCCTGCCATCGCAAAGTGCAACCTTCAGACGCTGAGTACCATATCTGACATTACCTAAATCCTCGACCGAAGAATCATCAACCGCTATCACTTTCGCCGTAGAAGTCGATGACACCGGCGCCGAGACGAGGACATCCGCACCAGGCTTGAGAATAAGATAAACGGTGACGGACGCTAAAACGATTCCGAGAAAAATTGACGTCAATATCGACTTCGATATCTTCATCTCTTATTTTTCATAAAAAGATTTAAGAATTTTACCGACTTCGGAATTCTCCATCTTTCCCTTAAAGCGCTCAGCGCAGCATCCTTCTGCTGAAATTATGACAGGCTGACCGGAGTGATGGGTATGCGCCCACGAAACACCGGCTCTTTTGGAAATAATCTTTAAAAGTCGAATACTGAGACGATGTTTAGATATCGTCAGATATTCGACCGCATCTTTTTTCTTTATGATATTGGCGAGAAGTTTAGCCAAATCCGCCTCGAAGTCCGCCTTCACTTTCGCGATTTCACTCTCGCTGAGAACCATCAAATCCTTCTTCGGATCACCCTCAAACTTCAACCCGAATCTCGCTGTAATCATCGCCTTAGCGTCCTCAAAGTTAAACTTAGGATTCTTGAGAACAATCTGCCTCATTTTCTCGTCGAACTCTCTGGCGCTAATCGTTTGATTGGTGAGTATCGAAATATCGCAAGTCGACGTAACGCCTGCAATACCGGCCGTTAGCCCGCCGGTCTCATGGTCGCCAGTGGCAACAACCAGCGTCTCTTCAGGATGCTTTTTCATAAAATCAAGCGCCACTTTCACTGCATCGTCCAAAGCGATAATATCGCGGACCGTCGTCGCGGCATCGTTGGCGTGCGCCGACCAGTCGATACGTCCGCCTTCAACCATGATGAAAAAGCCTTCTGGGTTATCAATCATCGCGATGCACTTCTCAAGAAGCTCTGGAAGCGTAGGATAAACTTCGGCTTCATCGTTCGTAATATCAATGTCGTAAGGATAAACAAGATCAGTAAATCGCGTTAAAACCTTACCGTCAGAAGGCTTAAGTGCGAGAAAATCCTTCTTTGTCGTGACGACGTTATAGCCCTTCTTTTTGGCGTATTCGTAAATATTGCCGTACTTTTTATAATCAGAATCTTTCTCATCGTCAAACTTTCTATCAAGGCCACCGCCCGCAAAGAAGTCAAAACCTGAATTCACCAAATCGGCAGCCACGGCGTAGTTCTTACCTCTTGAACGGCCGCGAACATAGAACCCTCCGGGCGTAGCATGAGTTGTCGTAACAGTTGTGATAATACCCACCTTTTTGCCAGACGCCTTGGCAAGTGTTGCGCAAGAAGGAACGTAATTGCCGTCCGCATCACATCCAAGCATGCAGTTTTTAGCCTTTACTCCGCAAGCCAGAGCAGTCGAGGCAGCGGCGGAATCGGTAATAAGCTTATCGGCTGAAAGCGTCGTTGTAAGCCCCTTTACAGTAAGCTGATCCATCGCAAGCGGCCCACGCCCGATCTGACGCGAGAACTGATCTGTCATTACACGATGATTGGCGGCCATGCCGTCTCCGATAAACATGAAAACGTATTTAGGTGACGCCGCGTAAAGTGCTAATGAAAACGCAAATACGGCAAAACATACCAACCACCTTGTTAATTTCATTTTTACCTCTCTGTTTATGAAATAATGCTTCCTATCTGTGCAATTGGATATTATTATATCAAATTATTTTTTTGAGATGCGGATTTATTTTTCCCAATTTGATTCATACTGTAGTACTGTCTTGATCAATATCTTATTTCCTGCGGCCTGAAAGCGAATAATCCCACGGCTTGAAACCAAGCTTAAGCGCGGGAGAATTCGGCTTTAGTCGCCAGTCTCCGTTTTTTGGATCGACAAAGCACGGATCACCGACCGTACCGATTACTGGACCGTTCAATTCCGTAACCCCGGTCGTGCACCAGAAAAGATTGCTGTTCCATTTGACTTTTGCGAGCCCATCGCGAATTTTATTCCAGCTCGGAGCTCTGACGAAAATAGGTCCCGAAGGCCAATAAATGATATTGCGAGCAAAAGTTATTTGATTATGCTTCTCAGCGCGCGAAACGCAAAGCTTACTCGTGCCGCCATTGATCATAACGCAGTTTACGACTTTGTTATTACGTCCAAAGTGGAGATGATACGAATCGGCAGAAGTATTGACAACGAGATTATTCTCCCAATGAACCCCTTCTGAGCCTTCGTCATTATACATGCCCCAGCCGCCATAAGACCTCGACTTTACATCCATTATGACGTTGTTGGTCACGACCGTACCGAATGACGCGGCTAAAGTATATACGCCGCCCATATCAGACATTCTGCCCTGACCGATATTCTTGATGAGATTGAAGGAAATTTCATTGCGCTGACCGTACGAGCCCCAATAGCCCCATGTCCAGCCGACAGAAATACCCGTATAGTAGATATCGGTTATTTCATTATGCGTAACCTTCGTTTCGGCGGCGTGGGTCAAAACGATTCCGCAGCCCTCGGGATTGACGCGGCCGCAATGCGTGATAAGGTTATTGTCGACGACGTTGAACCGCACCGCCCCAAAAGAAGTGTCAACGATCGACTTCGTCGGAAACGGGTGATTCCACGGCTCTCTCAAGTTGCGCCATTTTTCGTTGGCCATCTTAAGAATATTCGGCCGATTGTTGCCGACCCAGATTCCGCCCGCGCCGGCGTCGTAAATCTCGCAGGAGCTAATAACATTCGAAACGCATCCGTCATCCAACTTAAACGCATAGTTCTCAGTGTTGAAAACGCGGCAACGCTCAAACTTAACGCGATGAGCGCCAAGCGCGTAGACGGCAGCTCCGGCAGAACGCGCCGCCTGAAGCTGATATTGCCTTATTGCTCCATTTTTAGTCACCTCGCCATCCGTACGAGAAGCTGTAAAGGCAATATTCTCAAATGAAATGTCGTGAACAAACTCGCCCTTGTCAACATCGCCTTTCAATTCGACGATAGAAACAAGACGGGACGTCGGGGCTATCGCCTCAAACGATTCAAGAGTTTCTCCTTTGAGCGGGCGATACTTGACGCGTCCAGCCTTTACATCGTAAAACCACTGACCTGGCTTTGTAAAACCCACCGCCACATTCTCGAAAAAGAGGTAGTTGTGCTTATCCTCATTCCACCTCTTCCAAGATGCGATCGGAACATTACCGCAAACCGCGATCATGCCGTTAGAAGAAGCGTATGACTCTACGGGATATGCGCCGTACGACCACTTTACGAAAATCCGGCACTGTACAGCGTCAAGTTCCTCACGCGAGAGGTCCGCCAGAAACTTAGGCTGAGGACCTTTTACAGTGAACTCCTCGACGCAATTGGTGAGCGCACCTTTTACTTCTATGCGCTCCGTCCATTTAGCGAACTTAAGATCGCCCTTTTCCGGGAATCGCGAACGATCGGCGCGGCGGCCGTTGACATAAAGAGACTCGAAAAATATCTTCTTGCCATTCGCGTCCACAGGAATGGGCGCCGACCATACTCCATCACCGTCATCACGCCAATTTTCTATCTTACCGCCGCCCGAAAACGTCGCACCTTCTTCGCCAATCCACTTAACGGGAGATTCGGGAGAACCAGAATCCGCGGGAGTGAAAACAAGCGGCTTCTTCAAATTATATACGCCATTCTTCACATGAACGGTCCATGCCGACTTATCGCCTTTAAGTTTAGCAACCCTGATATTCTCAACGGCCTGAGCAGGCGAAAGTCCGTCGACAGACACGGTGAGCTCGCGCACGGCTCCGGACACGGCTGATACCGCAAGAGTCGTCAATACGCTCAATACAATATTCCTTTTCATTTCAATATTCCTTTCTATATCGAATATTTCGATTTATTTGAAAAATTCGGCTATCGTTGTCTCGATCTCACGAAGAGTGCGGATGGTATTGAGTTTCGCCCGAAGCTTAGCCGCGCCCGGCAAGGCGTTAAAATACCGGAACAAATGCGTATGCATCTTAACCGATGCGAACGCGTCGGCAGACCGGATATGATCGCCGGGAAACTTTTTCAGCAGAAGTGCGCGGAATTCAAGAATATATTTCAGATGCGAGCGCACCGCATCATATCTGGACCAAGGATTTTCACGTCCTTTCAAAACGGCGAAAATCCCCGGATCGGAAAGCGCGCCCCGCCCGATCATAACCGACTTCACTCCTGTCGCTACCATCGCATCGAGATCCTTCGACGTTCTGATGCTCCCGTTTCCCGTCACCGGCAGCGGCGAGCGGGCGACAACCTCGGAAAGAAGTTCGAGATCAAGCGCCCCTCCATGCATCTGACTCGTAAAACGGGCATGCACCGCAACTCCTTTCGCGCCAGCTTTGGCGGCAGCATCGAGAAGCTCGAAAATTTTCACATCCCCCGGGTGAGGCCCGAGACGCGTTTTAAGCGTAACGGGAAGCGAGGTATTCTCGCGCATAGCCTTTAAAAGCCTGAAAACCTTTTCCGGATCCTCTATGAGTTTCGCTCCGGCCCCCGATCGCGTGATGCGCGTCATGGGGCAGCCCGCATTGAGATTAAGCTCGACGAATCTATCCTTTACCTTCTCGATCTCCTGAGCCGCTATGGCGACGTCGCTCTCTGTCGCTCCGAAAATCTGACAGGCGACAGGCCCCTCGCCGTCCATCGTCTCCATCAGATGGCGCGTCGGCGAATTGCCGTGAGCGAGCGCGGCGGCCGAAACCATTTCGGTGTAAGCTAAATCCGCTCCGCCTTCGAAGCACATTCTTCTGAAAGGAGCATCGGTAAAATCGGCGAGCGGAGCAAGAAAAAATCTCATTTTTTACTCTCGGCTGGATTGCCGGCCCCCAGCAGTACAGGATCGCAATAAGGCGAGGCGGGATCTAAAACCGCAAACGAAACGAAAGCCGGAGCGCCCCAGACCGAAGTCTTGCTCTTGCCGAAAACGGCTACATCTATGCGGCTTGATCCGGTCATCAACGACTTGTTGAGCGTAACTTTCGCCACATCATGGGCAAGAAGTTCAACCTTTACCGCGCTATGAGGGCCCTTCACAACGGAGAACGCAAACTCGGAAACATTCTCCCCTTTGACGCCGATGATAAACGTACGGGTCGTTTCTGGCTTTCGCAGAACAAATGCCCAGGCGCAGGGACTAACATACGAAAGTTCCGGCAGACCCTCCGGCTTTTCTCCGGGTTTTGTCTCTCCGATCGCGATTCCGTTAATCGTAACGACCGGAGGAATCGACTCGGCAGTCAGCGAAGAGGCCGCAGCCTTTAATTTAGCCATGTCAAGTCCGTTTGCGGGGAACGCCGTGGGATGCGCCTTGGAAGTCAGATAATCATCGTCATTCTTTACGCCTTTAAGCGATTTGCGGATTATCGTCTGGACGGTCGGTGCTAGATGACCGCGCGCGACGATTTCTTTTTTTACTTCCGGCTTGAGCGAACGGCTGACTTCGAGAGCCGCCTTCAAATAATGCTGATCCGACCAGCTGCGTCCCTCCGTCGCAATCCAATACGGAGTCTGAGAGGCAAAAACATCGCCGTACTTACCTAATGGCGGGCAGTCGTTCACGACGGGGAACACCCATATCTGATTTGAAAGATAAAAATGACTCATCGCCTTAAGACGAAACGCCTGACTCGTCACCAGCGCACGCGGTAAGCTTCTCCACAACGGTCCGGATACGAGAGCTCGGCTGCAGTTTCCGAACACGGGATACGGGAACGACGTATTGGGAAAATCAAGATCAAGGTTCTTCGCACGCGCCTCGGCGCACATTCTTACAGCCGTAAGACCGGGAAACTCCTTTATCGGGAGCGACGAATGACCGCGATCGCGATTCATATAAAGATCGCCTCTGTTGCCTCCGCCCTTACCCGCATCAAGCTCTATTTTCGCGATAAAGCACGCCTTGTCGAAATCCCAGAGGAGATTGCGTTCCCCTATAATAACGGAGTTGGGAGAGGACTCCTTCGCGTTGACCGCCGAGAGAGGCCCGGTAGTTACGGGGACATCGCGCAGCTTATCAGCCAAATCGAGCAAATCGTGAAATTCCTTCATGTCCGACATCGGCTTGAAATCGGCGTCGTTGGATATCGCACGTGAATCGCGATAGCCGCAGCGCACCGCCTTTTCAAGCGATTTCAGAGCGCTGTCGAACTTGCCGCCTTTGGCGTACGCGCAGGCAAGATTGTAATTCCAGACGGGATCTTCGGGAAAAACTTCAACCGCCTTCATACACGCCATACGCATTCCCAACGCGTCCGACGAGCGGATGGATTGAAGCATCTGCGCCTTGTACGCCTCATGCTGCGGTTGAAGCGTAGGGTAATCGAAAACCGATACAGCCGCCAGCAGTGCGCAGCAAAACGAGGTCATAAGCCGAACCTCATCCATTTAGGAAGTTTAACCAGCTTCGCTTCGCGGCTCTGATTTGTCGACATGGATTGACTCGTTCCGATCGAAGGCGATTCAAGCTCCCTGACACGCGCCGAAAGCGTCTGCTGATAAACGGCCTGCTGCTGACGCAGGGCTTCCGAACGCTGACGCTCCAGAAGGAGATCTTTCTCGCGAAGCTGAAGTTTCTCGCGAAGTTCCTGAACCTGCGCCAGAAGCTGTGTAACGTCCTTCTGGCTTTCCGTTCTTCTGGCGTTTTCCGTCTCGCGAAGGCGGAGTCGAGCGGTGAGATCGGCGATTTTCGCTTCAGCCTCGCGGCTCTTTTTAGCATCGAGAGCACGAAGCTCGTCAAGTTCCCTCCTGAGCTGTGCCGTACGAGGATCCTCAGGACGGTTAACGAGCGCCTTGCGCGTCATTTCCTGAATATTCGCTCCCGCCTTGCGCAGAAGTTCGCGACGTCTCTGCAGAAGATTGTCGGTACGCTCTTCATGACGGCGGCGAAACGCCTCGGCCTCAGCCTTTTCAATTTCGATGAGCTTGCCGATTTCCTCCACCTCGCCGGTCATCAGAGAATAAACGGCGGCCTGGATATTTGCGATTTCGCCGGCGGATTCGGGGAGCCTGCGAAGTTCCGTCTCAAGCGCGAGAACCTGTTCACGCAGTTTGGACTCCCTTGCCGATGACTCTTTCGCCGCCGTCATAAGCTTTTCCTGCATCACGGCCTCGCGATCGGCGTTACTCCTGGCGGCTTCATCCATACGTGCCTGGAGACTGGCGGTATGACGGCGCTCCTCTTCGATAATCGACTCAAGTTCTTTAATTCTAGTATCGTCTACGACAACTTTCTCAACTATCTTCTCAACAATCTTTTCGACTTCGACAGGAACCTCGACACGCTTTTCGATAATCTTCTCTACCTCGACAGGCACTTCCTTCTCAACTATCTTCTCGATGATTTTCTCTACAGGAACTTCCTTGAGAACTATCTTCTCGACCGGCACCTCTACGACCTTTTCAACCTCAACTATTTTCTCGACGATTTTTTCGACAACCTTAGCATCGCCGCTCCCTGCGTCATTGCTGAGACTAGACTCCAATTTTACCGGCTCTTCAGACGAGACGGCTGAATCAGCATCGAAAGGAGCTCTCGTTTCAACCACCGTTGCGGTCGGGGGGAGACGACCCGAGGAAAGAAGAGCCTCCGCAGCCGCCCTATTGAACGGTCCGCGAGGATTGCCGTCACCGAGATCGATCGAAAAGCGCATATCAAGAAACGGCACATCCTCGACGCGCTTCCAGATATCATTATCGTCGGAAATCTCCTGTCCAGGCTGAATACGGCCCATCTTCGCCCATTCGATAAGTTTCTCTTCGCTCTCCGGGCCGAAAGTTTCGTCTTGAGTTCTCAAATACCACTTTATGTCGCTCATGACTTCCTCCTTGAAAACAAACCCGAAATCCCGCCGGATTTTGAACTCTTGGCTGCCGCGAGTTCACGGCGCGCCGCTGCCTCAAGCGCCGCAAGCTGTGCGGGATTGACATTCTTAAACATTCCGCCTAAAGTAGGAGCTGGCGGTCGAGATGCCACAGCGGGAGACAATTCTCCTGCCGTTATAGTTTTTCTTGCAGGCGGCTCAACTTCAATAACCCGTTCAACTTCGACAATCTTCTCGACCTCTACTATTTTTTCTACCTCAACGATCCTCTCGACAGGAACCTCAACGCGAACTTCCTTCTCAACAATCTTCTCGACCTCGACAATCTTCTCTACTGGAACTTCAACGCGAACTTCCTTCTCGATGATCTTTTCGACTTCAACGATCCTCTCGACAGGAACCTCAACGCGAACTTCCTTCTCGACGATTTTTTCAACCTCAACAATCTTCTCTACCGGAACTTCGACGCGAACTTCCTTCTCGACAATCTTCTCGACCTCAACGATCTTCTCGACGGGAACTTCAACGCGCACTTCCTTCTCAACGATCTTTTCAACTTCTACGATCTTCTCTACAGGAACTTCAACACGAACTTCCTTTTCAACAATCTTCTCGACCTCGACTTCAACTTTTTTCTCAACCGTTACAGGGGGAGGATCTTGATCAATGGCGAACTCATGCTTGCGGTAAAATACAGCGCCGGGAGGGGCTCCGTTTCCTGAAGCGAGGCGACTTACAACATTGCGGTTAAAAGGGCCGTAGAACTTGCCGGGCTCCGCCTCCACGACCCACTTCATCTCAAGTTCGTCCATCAACTGGGCCGGGATCCATGTCTTGCGGTCGTACGACACAAAACCGCTGGGCTCTATCCGCCCTTCCTTCGCCCATTCAATCAGAGTCTTGCGATCGGTAGGCCCGTATACCTTACCTTCAGAACTTCTGACAAACCACTCCGTATCAGCTCTATCCATTCTTAGTCTTTCGCTCCACTCTTAAATAATCCGCTGATTTTCTCACGCAAACGCTGGAATAGTGAATATAAGGCGGGAACGAAGATTATACCCACGACGCTCGCGAAAAGCATTCCGCTGAACGTACAGATACCGATAGCTTTCATCGCACCTGAACCGGCACCTACCGCGAATACAAGCGGCAGAACGCCGATGACAAAGCTCCAGGCGGTCATCATTACGGCGCGGTAGCGCAGATCCGCACCTGAAATCGCCGCCTCGAAAATCCCCTTGCCGCTTTCGCGTTCCTGCTTCGAGAACTCGACCATCAGAATCGCGTTTTTAGCCGAAAGCCCGATAAGCATGACGCATCCCAGCTGAGCGTAAATCGAAAGCGGAGTCTTAGTCACCCACAACCCTATAAGTGCGCCGAGAAGAGCGAAAATCACCGAAAGCATTACGGGAATCGGAATCGTCCAGCTCTCATACTGAGCTACCAGGAAGAGATACGCGAATACGAACGCCGCGACCAAAAGCCACGTAAGGCGACCTTCGTTCTCCTTTTCCTGAAGCTGCACGGGGCCCCACTCCACGATAAAGCCTTTAGGTAGCTCAATGGATTCAATAAGCTCCATAAGCTGAGACGACGAAATACCCTCGTTCGGCGTCACGTCGCACCACGCCGCCCTCATTTTATTATAACTCATCGTCTCGCGCGTTCCACCGACGTATTCAACCGTACCGATGGACGAAATCGGGACAGATTCGCCGGACGCCGTCGAAATGCGCACCGCGAGAATATCGGCTATCGACGTACGATGGTCTGGATCATTCTGAAGCTTAACCTCGTAAACGCCGCCCTTTATGTTGAAGTCGTTAACGTAAAACGACGCCAGCTGGTTCTGGAGCGTCTGGAACACGACCTTAGGGGTAATTCCGAGAAGTTCCGCCTTTTCACGGTCAAGTTTAAGTTCAAGCTGGGGCGTAGAAGCGGTAAGACCGTGAACCGCGCTCTTCACGTACGGATGAGCGCGCAATTTCGCCATTACGGATTCGGCGACTTCATAAAGTTCAAAAACCGTCGCGCCTTCCATCGAGCACAGGTTGAAACCTACGCCGCTGGAACCTCCGAGACCGCGGATCGGAGCAGGCTGGGAGAAGACGATTTCGGCCTCGTAAAGATCCTTTGTGGATTCTTTCAACTTGTCCATAATCGCATTGATGGCAAGTTCCGGATCCTTACGCTCGCCCCAATGCTTGAGACGGAACCAGACTGTCGCAAGGTTCTCGCCCGTACCCCACATACTGCTACTGCCGCAATTGGACGAAACCGCATGAATTCCTGGAGTCTTAAGAGCTCTTTCATGAATCTTATCGACAACCTCGATCGTATTGTCGATGGACTGGCCTTCAGAAAGGCGAAGATTGCATGTAATCCAGCCGCGGTCCTCCTTGGGCAGAAACGCGGTGGGAATCTTACCAGAGACGAACCAGATCGAAGCGCAGGCCGCCGCGAAGAAAAGAAGCGTAAAAAGCGCGCGGCGAACGAAGAAGCCGACGAACTTCAAGTAGCCTCGACGGCTTATATCGAGCGTCCAGTTGAACGGAGCGAGAAGGATTCTACGCTTGTTGGGATCGGGTTTCTTAAGCAGATACGCGCAGAGAACCGGAGAAAGAACGAGCGCCACCACGGTTGAAAGGCAAAGAGCCACGCACATCGTCACGGCGAACTGAACATACATCATTCCGACCATGCCGCCGTAAAACGCCAGCGGCAGGTAACAGGCGAGAGTGACAAGCGTCGTCGCGATAACAGCACCCGTGATCTGAGTCATCGACTTTGCGGCAGCCTCTTTAGCGGACAATCCCTCACGAAGCATAAGAGACTGGGTATTCTCGACTACGACAATCGCATCATCCACGAGCGAGCCGATAACGAGAATCAGTCCGAACATCGTAAGAACGTTAAGCGTGAAGCCGAACAGATAAAAGAACGTAAACGAACCCATAAGCGAAATGGGGATCGCTATCGCGGGAACAAAGGTCGCGCGCCAATCCTGAAGGAAGAGATACGTGATCGCGACAACGAGCAAAAGCGCAACAAAGAGAGTTACGTACGTCTCATTCAAAAACACCTCGGTAAATGCGGTGGAATCATCGGCGAGAACGCCTTCCACTCCTTCCGGCATACGCTCAATCCATTTATCCACTTCTTCCTTCACGCGCTTGGCGGTTTCAACGGCGTTCGCTTCGGGAGATTTATAGACGGAAAGAGAAACAGCCGTGTTTTCGTTAAACTTGCCGCGCGTCGTATAGCCTTTGGCGCCAAGTTCAACGCGAGCGACGTCTTTTATGCGGATCTGACCGCCAGTCTCGGGGTTGTTGCGGATAATGATATTCTCGAACTCCTCCTTCGACGTAAGACGGCCTTTAACGTTAAGCTTGAATGTGAGATGGCGGCTGGCGTATTCGCCGCCGACCGTTCCCGCGGCCGCCTGGACGTTTTGGGATTCAATGGCCGATTTTATCTCGGAGATGGAAACGTTAAGTCCCGCAAGACGCGTCTGGTCGAGCCAGATTCGCATCGAATATGTACGTCCTCCCGTTTCTACAAGACCGACACCTTCCATGCGCGAAATCGAATCCGCCATCTGTTTTTCAACAAAGTTGGAAAGCTCCAGGATATCCATACCGCCTTCACGCCCATCGGTCATGAACATGTACATGACCATTCTGTCTTCGGGACGCTTTTTGATCGTGATTCCGCTTTGCTTTACTTCCGCAGGCAATTTCGATTCGGCGCGTCTGACGGCATTTTGAACGTTGACGAGCGCTATATTCGAAGAGACTCCAGGCCTAAACACGCAGTAGCAGTTGTATGATCCCCTGTCGTTGCAGTTCGACTTGTAATACCAGATATCTTCAACACCGTTGATCTGATCTTCAATAATCTGGCCTACGGAATCGTTCAGCACTTGGGTACTGGCTCCCGTATAAGTCGCGGAAACTGTAATTGTAACAGGTGTAATATTCGGATATTCAGCGACTGCAAGGCGCGTGAAACTGATTGCGCCAACAAGCGTAATTACAATCGCAACGACCCACGCCATGCGAGGATGGGTGATGAAAAAAGCCGAAATGCTCGGATAAAGGCTCGCTAATTTTTCACGGATATTCATTTCGCCGCCTTCACCGTCATTCCGCGTTTAACTTTATGAGCGCCGTTGGCTACAATTCTATCGCCGGGCTTAAGACCCTTCTCGACAAACACCCAACCGTCTACAAGATCGCCGCGCGCGACGGAACGGCGAGAAGCGACGTTATTCTCATCGAGCACCCATACGTACGGACCTTGGACGTCCTGCAAAATCGCGCTCGGCGGAACGGTCGGCATCATCTCGCCCTTCTTTGAGCCAAGAACCACGGTAACGGTTCCGCCCGGACGGAGAGTCGCATCGGGATTTTCGAACTGGAAATAGACTTGGATCGTATCAGTCAGTTCATCGGCCGTATTCTCGACATATTCAAATGCGCCTTTCCCAAAATGTTCCTGACCGTTGGCCAAAAAGATTTTAGCCGTCGATTCATCGCGCAAACGGCTGCTCAGGCCGCCGAAAAGGCTGAGGAAGCGCCTATTGGAAAGCGAAAAACGGATTCGTATGGGAGAAATCTGAACGATTGAAACGAGCGGCACATCACCTGCCTTTGCATAGTTGCCGCGCGTCATCGCGGTAGAGCCGATTTTACCGGAAATCGGAGCTTTTATCTCGCAATGCAGCAGGTTATCTCGCGCATAAACGAGATCCGCCTGGGCTGCGGCATACGCGGCGCGCGACGAGTCACGCTGTGAGAGCGCGTTATCCACGGCGTCCAGCGAAACGGCGCGCGTTTCAAGAAGCCTCTTATGACGGTTGTAAGACTGCTCGGCATACGCGACGTTGGCCTTGCACTCCTGAACCTTGGCCTCGGCGTTCTTTACGGCTGCGGCGTATTTTACGGGATCAAGTTTATAAAGAGTGTCGCCCTCGTTGACGAGCGCGCCGTTCTCAAAGCAAACCTCGAGAATTTCGCCTGAAACCTGCGGCACCACATCGACCCTGGAAATAGGAACAACACGTCCCGGCAGACGCGTTTCGACCTTAAGAGGTCTGTTGACGACTTCATATACGGGCAAGGTCACTTCCGCAGCAAAAACGGAGAATCCGACCAGACAACTTGTGGCGAGTAAATACTTATGCATAGTATTTAAATTATACCACAAATAGGTCGCCTCAACACCACTATTTTTACAATTTCTTAATTTTAGAAGCTGTGCCGCGCAAACCCAGATCGAGCGCACGAGCGCAGCGAAGTGGGCTCAAGGGTCGAGATAAGACCCTTACGACGTTGCCGTCGCAATAAATTTAGATTTTATATCCCGTAGGCGCTTGCCCAAATGGAGCGGCGTCATTCCGTCATGACGATTGGTTTAATATCGCCGTTTTCTTAAAAATACAGATGCTCAAGACATGTGACGCGGTGAGCGGCGGACTTATTAGGTATTGGACGCCTGTCAGTTTAAATGGGGACAGTCCCCTTCGACAGTTACCTCGCGCAGACACAGCTGATCGGCCGGCCCGCATTACCGAAAGAATCAAGCGGCGTAACCCGGAACGTATCGGCCCCGACGGGGAACCTGTCGGCAAAAACGGTTGCGACAACTTTCTTCGAAAATTTCGCATGCCTCTCCGGATAGAATCCGCCTGCGGCGCAAAGACGCACACGCGCTTCGGTTCCGCCTGAGTTCTGCGCAGAGATCTCATACTCCGCGACGCGGCCTGCCGCATTCGCCGGAGGGAACTCAAACCTGATAGCCGTCTTCTCCTCCTGCGCGATGATTAACTCTTCCCTTTTAAGGCCACGCGTCTTTGCACATGTGCGCTCGACGGTAAGTTCCGCTCCAGCGGGAAACTCGGCCCTCTGCGCGACCCTGGCTCTCACCGCGAAACTTTTCGCCTTTGCGGGCAGTTCCACGACCCAATCCTCGCCCAGTTTCATCCCGCTCGCGAATTCGCGCTTTTCAAACTCAATTCGATCGTCATATACGCTCACGATCTGACCGACGCGGATGTCGGGACAAACCGCTTCATTCGTCATCGACTTCGGCGCATTATATCGGGCGTAATAGACGCCCCTGTCGGAGCGCTTCACGTTCGGGGCGTATACGTCGCAACCGCCGTTCTCGTATCCCGCGACATCCGCGCGATTATAGACGGGGTTTGCCGACAGATACCTCAACGATCCAGTCGCCACCGATGTAAACGCGCCGCGCCACAATGCCCGCTCATTCGTCAGCGGCTCGTGGGAATGGCCAGAAAACGCAACAGCCTGGGGAAAGGCGGACAAAAGTCTGGTAGACGTCCCGTCATCGACACCCCAGGCGTCCTTCCCGTAGACAGTATCTCGCGGATGGGGATGCTGAACGTAAAAGAACGGCTTCGACGGGTCGCACGCCTCCATCATCGAACGAAAAGCGTCCGCACATCCATTGCACCCCGTCTCGGCATATCCGTTGCACCAGACGCCCGGCTGCCAGTGCGAACAGAAGAAATCGAAACCTTTGACCGTTTTTCTAAAATACGGCTTCCATTCTTCATGAAAACAGAAATCCCACGCCTTGCGCGGATCGGCCTCGATCGCCTCGCGGCGGAGTTCTGCGGGATCCTTGAACACGTCGCCGCCTTTTTTAAGCGCGTATGCATCATGGTTACCGAAGACGAAAAGGCGCTCAACCTTGCGTCCGTCGGGCGCTCTGTCTCCGGGAAAAACCCTGAACCATGCGTCGGAAACGGCTTTCAGCTCACTCACAAATCCGATGTCGGCGATATCGCCCGCAATCATCACCGCGTCAACGCCGCAATCACGGAAATAGGTCAGCGTACGTTCGAACGTCTGCGTATCGTATCCGGCCGCGAGAGATCGTCCGTCCGCAGCGAGTTTTACATGAACGTCGCTGACTACGCCGAATTTAAGGCGCACGTTCCCTCCGCCCGCAAAGGGTGCCATCGCTCTGCACCCGGACACGAATCCCGCGCCTGCAAGCATCCCGGTGATAAAATCGCGTCTCTCTATCATATCTACACCTCCAGACATTTATCCCGCGACAAAATACACGCCCGCGACACCGAGCAGAATTATCGCGACAAGAAGCACGCTCGGCACAAGCGCAAGCCTCCCAGGCAGACGCTCACACTTGACGAGGGGTCTACCCATCACCATTGAAAGAGCTGTTTTCATCATCGCGGCAAAAACGATGAAGAGCAGTAAAAGCACCACGACGGATACCCACGCCGGCGCGGAGAAAACGAGCGCCAGCTCGGAGAAGAACAGAACGGACGGCGGCATGGCGCAGATGAAAACGATGCCTACGAGCCACACCAGAGCATGACCCTTCATCGAAACGGCGAGACCCTGAACCACCGGCACGGCGCGAGTGCCGAACGCCAGAAGAAGGTTGCCCGCCGTCTGGAAAAGAAGCGTCTTGGTAAGAGAATGGGCGACTATATGGGCGAAAAGCGCGAGAACTATCATGCTCTTAATATCCGCCGAGCCGGCGCAAAGTGAATAAAGAATCGTTATAAGACCGATATGCTCAACCGATGAATATGCCAAAAGGCGCTTGAAGTCGTTTTGGCGGACCATGAACACGGCGCCGACCGCAACCGAGAAAATACCGAGAGCGAGCATCGAATTGTCGCAAAACGGCGCGGCCTCGGCGGGCGCCATTTCGCGGAAGCGCACGATCGCGAAGAAAGAACAGTTCAGAAGTGCACCCGAGAGAAGAGCGGAAACGGGGGCCGGAGCCTCGGAGTGGGCGTCGGGGAGCCAAGAATGAAACGGCGCGAGGCCCGTCTTCGTTCCATAGCCCGCCAGAACAAACGCGAAGCCGGCCATAAACCAGCGTGGACTTCCGATCGTCTGAGAATGCAGCACGAGCATCGTGCCGAAAAGCGCAAACGAGATGCCGATCGAGCAGATAAGAAGATATTTCCACATCGCCTCGAGGCCGTCCCTGTCGCGGTGGTACGCGATGAGCGGAGCCGACACGAGCGTCGTAAGCTCTATCGCGACCCACATGAGCGGCAGCGACTCGGCCGTAAGCGCAAAAATCATCGCTCCGAAAAACGCGATAAAAAGAGTATAGTAAAGCGCAGCCGGCATGTTCGGCGTTTTCGCGTGACGGGAAGCGAGCGGCAGATAAAAGAAACTCTGCACCAGATTCACCGCGAAGAGAACCGGCGTCAGAATTAAAAGAAGATTCCTTAAATTGTGTTCCATATCAGGCGTGTACGTGATCGTGTTGATGATGCGGATGCATCAGATGGGTGTCGCCGAGATGATTTAGCTTGTCGGTATCTGTCGATGAGAATGTCCGACTTATCTGGAATACGGCGATGCCGAGAATGAATACGAGAGCGAAAACGTCGAGAAGAATGCCGAGTTCGACGACGATTCCGTACTCAAGAAGAATCGCCGCGCCGAAAACCGATATTCCGTTTTCGAGGATCAAAAATCCGAGAACCTGAGTAATCGCCTTTTTGCGGCCGCAGATGAGCAAAAGTCCCGTACCCATCGTCGTCAGCGCCACGGGAACGGCGAGTTCCGACGCACTCGAGGCGTGCACATGGAGAAGACGCCCGACGGCGAAAGCGCCAATCGCGACAAAAAATACTATCAGCTGGGAAACTTGAAACGAAACTATCGGCTCAAGTTCGCGGCGGGTGCGGGCTTTACGGACGGCGTACATCAGAAGCATTGGAAGCGCAACGCCTTTTACAAGCGTATTTACGAAAGCGATTATCCACACGCGCACACTCGGGCAGCCTTCGTCCGCCCAGTTCCACATGAGAACAGGCAATATGCCCACGACCACGCCCTGCATGGCGACAAAGCGAACGGCGGACTTTAGACGGCTCGCTCCGGCAAGAACGAGATCGGACACCAGATAGAGCGCGAGAGCTATTTCAGAAAGCGTAGTCATTTTTCTTACAGCCTCTCTTTAAAAACAAGCCAGGAAGAAAACGGCGAGCGAAGCCATCAACAACGCCCCGAGAAGCATCTGGGGCGTTTTAAAGAATCTCACCCGCGCCGTAACCGACTCGACAACACCGGTTACGAGAGAAATAAAGGCAACCCCGCCAAATACGGACGCCAGATGAACCCAGGCGTTACCTGATTGGGGGATGAACATCGTCACGAGAAACGCCGCAAGCAACATGAACTTTAGAGCGGAAGCGTAAAGCGCAAACGCCAGATCCACCCCGCCGACGTCGAGAAGCATCGCTTCATGAATCATCGTAAGCTCAAGGTGGGTCTCGGGATCGTCGAACGGAACGCGGCAGTTCTCAAGAAGAAACACCGCATAAAAGGCGACGAAAACCAAAATGAGCGCGACTACGCTCTCGCGCCACGTCTCGACCGAAACACCCGAGAGAATACTCGAAAGAGAAACATCCCCGTTTAATATGACGAGAAACCCTAGAATGACGAATACAACCGGCTCTACAAGAGCGGAGAACTGCATCTCGCGCGAGGCCCCCATCCCTTCAAAAGCGTTTCCCGCGTCCAACGCTCCGATGACGGTAAAAAACCTGCCGGCTGCAAGAATGTAAAAGAAGAGAACGGCCGGAACCATAGTCGAGCCGAGGCCGAAGCCGGTCCAGGGAAAAACCGCCGCCGCCGCGATAACAGACGCGAGCGAAACGCTCTGGGATATATCGAAAATCCAGGTTGAAGGCTGCGGGCGCGGACAGGATTTGCGCACCAATTTGAAAATATCCCTGTAAAAACGGAAAAATCCCGGTCCGCGGCGACCGCCGAAGAAGGCTTTCGTCTGATTTACGATGCCGATGAAAAGCGGCGCGAGAAGAGCCGCAAGAATCACGCTTAGAATATTCATGAGACCAGTGCGGCGACGAGAAGCGCCAATACCGCGATGAGAATTATTAAAATATAAAGATGTAAAGAGCCGCTCTGCAATAGATGCACGCGCTGGAAAAGACGCGCCGCACGGGAAAATAGAGGCCGCCAAAGTCTGCCCAGCGCGAAGTCGTCGGTCTCGGTCACGATAGCCGCGCCAGAAGGAGCGGCCGGATCGCCCTTGAAAGGCTGAACATGACGGCGCGACTTGAGAATCGGGCGGAAGAGATCGACGAGAGGCTGTGTAAACGCCGTCGCCGTATACGCCATCCGCGATGTCGGCGCGTCATATCCGCAGTCCCAGACGGGGAGACGGGGCTTGATTTTGCCGCGCGGGCAGATGAAGCGGCGAAGAAGGAGCAGCGATACAACCACGGCGGCAAAAGCAAAACCGACCATCGCCGTCATGATGAAAATCTCGGTTTTGAATCCCCCCGTAAACTCGTGAATGAAATAAACGCTTCCAGGAATCATCGCAAGCGAGAACAGCGACAGGAATATCTGGGCGAAATACATGCGCTTCGGGGATTCCGTCGCGTCTGCGGCTTCACGACTGCGGCTTTCGCCGAGAAACGCGCACCCGATCGACTTGGCGTATGCCGTTGCAGCAAGACCGCCCGTAAGCGCGAGCGCGAGCGCAACAAGAAATCCGGCGGAAGCAAGAACCAGGTCGCCCGTATTTATCGCGAGAAAAGCCGAAACGTAAATCGCCAACTCCCCAATAAAACCGTTCAAAGGCGGAAGCCCCGCAAGAGCGAAGGCATTAACCGTAAAGAGCGAACCCGTAAAAGGCATTCTCCTCAAAAGCCCTCCGAGACGATCCTGATCGAGAGTACCCGTCTGGCGAAGAACCGAACCCGCGCCAAGAAAGAGCGCTCCTTTGAGAAACGCATGATTTAATATATGAACAAGCGCACCTGCGATCGACAGGAGCGCCAGCGGAGTAAAATCGCCGCGAGCGTACAATACAGCCCCAAGCCCGAGACCCAAGGAAACGACACCCATATTCTCTACCGACGAAAAGGCCAAAAGACGTTTAAGATTGGACTGTGGCAGGGAGAAAAGAATACCGCCCACGGCGCCGATCGCACCAAGAGCGAGAAGCGTCCATCCGTAAACCTGGGCGTCAAAAGACGAAAGATGGGCGATCGGGAAAAACTTAAGAATGCCGAAAAATCCAAGAGGAATCATCGCGCCCGACATTATAGCCGAAGCGGGCGCCGGTGCGGCAGGATGGGCCTCGGGAAGCCAGGCGTGAAACGGAGGAAAACCTATTTTTAGTCCAAAGCCGACAACCGCGAACGCGAATGCCGCGATCCATGCGTCAGGACGCATTTGAAAAACACCCGTGAGCATCAACGCGCAAGCTCCGGCATGACAGGCGAGAAGATATATCCAAGTCGCCTTTTTAACGCTTTTCTCTTTGGATTCAAAAGCCACGAGACCGGCGGACGCGAGTCCCATCGCCTCCCACGCAAGAAGAAACTGGAGTTTACCCCCGACATGGACAACCGCCAGCATCGAGGCGACCGTTGCCAGAAAAAAGACCCAGAAACGCACGAGGTGACGGCGCGCTTCACCGTGGATATAGGCCGTAGCGTGAACGGCCGCAGCGACGGAGAGCACCAGGATCGGTATCGAAAAAAATGTTTCAAGAGATATCATAAAATCGCTCGACTAAAAATTCAGCGGGATTTTTTACGATTGAGCAAATATACGATTCCGACGGCGAAACGTTCGAACATCACTCCGGCGAAAAGTATAGGATGACGAAAAACCTTTTTCCACTTTCCCTTTTCGACAAAGACGCCGACAAAACGGTACCACGGCGAGAACTGGCGGCGCACCGCAGGATGTCCGCGCCACTTTTCTTTGTAAGCGGCGAAGCTCTTGGTATAGTACGCTTTCTTTTCAAGCATCTTCTTAAAGGTAAGCCGCTTCTCATTGTGGATGAGATGGTTCTTGAGAACAGCGCACTTCGCACCTGCAGCGAGAAC
Source organism: Kiritimatiellia bacterium (assembly GCA_017648225.1). Classification (GTDB taxonomy): domain Bacteria; phylum Verrucomicrobiota; class Kiritimatiellia; order RFP12; family UBA1067; genus UBA1067. The sequence continues at coordinate 21,011 of JAGCJE010000006.1, forward strand.
GCGTATATCAAGTTCCCAGTCTTCAGGTCCGGCGATAAGATTCTCATCGTAACCGCCCGTCGCCTCAAGTAAGCCCTTTCTGAAAAGTCTAAGAGCGTCAATGCAAGTGCCGTCGTAGAAGCTTCGTTCAAAGTTACGCGCCTTTACGCGGAAGCCGCTCCCAGTGCGAACCTCGGGAATCCAATACGCGTCGGCACCTTCCACGGAAAGAATTTCCTCCACCGTCTCCGGCGGAATTATCATATCGGCGTCGAGAACGATAACCCATTCGCCGCGGGCCATACGCCAGCCTAAATTGCGCTGGGCACTGCGTTCGGGGCCCTTGTCATAAACTGCTGCACCGAGTTCGAGAGCTATTTTTTTAGTATCGTCTGAAGAAGCGTTGTCTACGACAATCACTTCGGCTTCGCCGCGCGCGACGACGCTGTCGAACGAATGAATAGAGGCAGCGATATTCGCCGCCTCATTCTTTGTCGTTATAACAACCGTTAATTTCATCACGATCCACCAATCACTAACGACTGACCACTAACGACTAACTGCTAACGACTAAACCGTAAACTCCTCCGTCTTCGCGGTCTGCTCGACAGGCTTGGAGTAGATGTCGCTTTCGTCGCGCAGCGGAGCCTTCGGCTCGTGGGCGTTCTCAAAGCTCGGAAGCTTGCGCTGCGGGGCGTCTTCCTTCAGCACTGCGGGGGCACCGCTCGCGGTCGTCGCGTTCGCGTTCGCCAAAACGCCGGTAAGCGCGGCGGCGGCGGCCTTCTCCTCTTCGCCGACCGCCTCACGCGCATCAACAGTCTCGCGAGCGGCGCTGTCGACCTCGCCGAGCTTCGTTCCGCGCGGAGGAACATCTTTCAGAAGCGGATCGTCATCCTGAATCATCGTGCACTTCAAAGGCTCTTTGATGTACTCCTCAATCTCAGGAATGGCGAAGCTCTCGTCCTCGTCGGCGAAACTGATGGCGATGCCGGTCGAACCTGCGCGGCCCGTGCGGCCGATACGGTGGACGTAATCCTCGGCCTCGTAGGGGAAGTCGAAGTTGATCACGTATTCAAGACCCTTGATGTCGATTCCGCGTCCCGCGACATCGGTCGCGACGACGACCTTAACCTCGCCGTCGCGGAAAGCGTCGAGAACCTTAAGACGCTTATTCTGGTTTACGTCGCCGGAGAGCATCTCGACCGAAACGCCGCGAACCTTAAGCGAAGAGTAAACGTCGTCTGTCGTCGCCTTTCGGTTGCAGAAGACGATGGTCCTCGCCTCGGGATGAAGCGCGATATGATTGAAAAGAACCTTGAACTTGTCCTTAGCCCTGACGATGTAAACGACCTGACGGACCGTATCCGTCGCGTTAGTCTCGCTTTCGACTTCGGCGCGATAAGGCTCTTCCATCCAGTTGAGCGCAAGGCGCATAACCGTATCGTTAAGCGTCGCCGAATAAAGCATCGTCGCGCGCTTATCCTTGGTCGGCAGATAACTCATGATACGCCTTACATCGGGAATGAAGCCCATATCGAGCATTCTGTCGGCCTCGTCGATAACGAGAGTGTCGACGCTCGAAAGATCAATGACGCGGGATTTTACGAAGTCGAGAAGTCTGCCAGGCGTTGCGACTAAAAGATCGACGGGCGCTCCGAGAACCTCTTCGCGCTGACGGTCGTAATCCATGCCGCCGTAGACGGCGAGCGATCTCAGATTGCAGTACCTACCGATCTTGTCGGCGTCTTTGCATATCTGGATGACGAGTTCGCGCGTCGGAGCGATGACGAGCGCGCGCGGGGCGCCGCCCGACTTCGCGCGGTTCTCGGGCGTACGCAGATAGCGCGTCAGAATCGCGACGAGAAACGCGGCGGTCTTGCCCGAACCCGTCTGGGCTTTACCCGCGATATTCTTTCCCGCGAGAGCCTGCTCGAGCGAAATCGCCTGAATCTCCGTGCAGTACTTGAACCCGAGATCCGCGATACCGTGCATCACTTCGCTGGGGAGGTCGAAATCGTGGAAGCGCTTCTTGCCCTCCATGGGCTCGACGACAAAACTCGAAGGATCCCAGGACGCGTGAGCGGCCTTGCGTGCGGCCATTTCGCACTCGGAAACGACTCCGCCCGGACGCATCTGGTTGGCGGCGGTATTTACGGGAGCGGATCCCTTACGCCCGCGATCGCCGTGATTGCGGCGATTCTTGTCGTTGCGGCGGTCATTGCGGGGCTGATTGAAATTCTGTGAACGGCTCTCGCCGCCCTGGCGCTGGGCGTTGGACTGACTGTTCTGACGACGATCGCCCTGACGCTGCTTGCCGTCGTTACGGCGCTGGCGGTTCTTCTCGTCTCCGCGCTGCTGACCGGCGCCCTTCTTGTTGCGGCGCGACTTGCCGTTCTGATGCGCGTTGTCTTTAGTCTTTGCCTTCTTGCCGCCCGTGAAAATGCCGACAAGTTTCTTTAAAAATCCAAATGCCATATCATATACCTATAAACTTCACGCGGCAGACGTGAAGTATTTCAAAAACAAAAAACCGATGCCCGGCCGAAAAGCTGAGGCGGAGATACCCCCGCCGCAGACATCTCGTATCCGGGCACCTGTCGCGGAATTAACGCTTCGAGAACTGGAAGCGCTTGCGGGCACCGGGCTGACCGGGTTTCTTACGCTCTTTCATGCGGCTGTCGCGGGTAAGGCAACCAGCCTTCTTGAGAGCGGCGCGGGTAGCCTCATCGGCGAGGACGAGAGCGCGGGCGAGACCGTGGCGGATGGCGCCGGCCTGGCCGGAAATGCCGCCGCCCTTGGCAAACGCGACGACATCGACCTTGGACATGTCAAATCCGGAGATGGCGACGGGCTGCTTGAGGTAGTCGCGGAGAGCTTCGGAAGTGATGTATTCGTCGAGAGCGACCTTGTTGACGGTCCAGACACCGGTACCTTCAACGAGATTGACGCGGGCGGTCGCGGTTTTGCGACGGCCTGTTCCGGCGGAAATTGCTTTCTTGGTAGCCATTTTAAATTATCTCCTTAGAGCTTGATTTCGACCGGCTTCTGCGCGGCGTGGGTGTGTTCGGCGCCGGCGAAGACTTTAAGACGCGTCATCATCTTGCGGGCGATGTTGTTCTTCGGGAGCATACCCCAGACAGCTTCCTTGATCATGCGGTCAGGGTGGCTGGCGCGCATCTCGGCGGCGCTGAAACGCTTAAGACCGTTACGGAAACCGCTGTAGCGCTGATATTCCTTCTGCTCTTCCTTGTTGCCCGTGAGCTTGACTTCAGCGGCGTTCGTAACGATAACGAAGCTGCCGGCGTCGACGGACGGATCAAACGTGGGGAGATCCTTGGCGCGGAGTTTGTTGGCGATAACGACGGCGATACGGCCGAGAGACTGGCCCTTCGCGTCGATGAGGAACCACTGGCGGTTGTCGCCGGGATTCGGAGCACGATAGCTCTTCTGCATCTTTATTTTCCTTTTTTCTTACGGATTTGTGCCCTTTATCCAGGGTTTTGTCCGCTTTACAGCCCGAGGACCTTCCTCGGACAGGGAAGCCGGTTTATTCCCCCGACTTCACGTTTGAAGGTATATTTTACCAAAAACCGCCCATTGATTGCAATACCAAACATTACCGACTAAAAAGCCGGAGTTGGCCTTGGGCTTGATAAACCAGCATCGAGTAGCCGTTGGCAACCCTGCATCCGGCGGCTGATGCACGTTCCATAAGGGGCGTCACAGCTGGCTCATACCGAAGATCGTATACAAGCTCATTACCGGAAAACGAATATTCTTCTATCGGATCTACGGGAGTAGCGTTAACGATAAGATCAAAGCCGGGCGTCAGCGCCATTCGGTGAAACACCTCCACCTCAGCGCCAAGCCGCTTTAGAGCGACAAGCACAGCCTTCGCGGCTCCGCCGGCGCCGAGGAGCGCCACCTTCAGTCCCGAAAGGCTTTCACGGGATGTAAACTCGAGTATCGCCTTAGAAAAACCGATTTCGTCGGTATTGTAGCCAAGTTTTCGGCCGTCTTTGAAAACAACCGTGTTAACGGCCCCGATCTCCCGCGCGGCGGCGTCGATAAAATCGAGATGTTTCATCACAGATTCCTTATGGGGAATCGTGACGGCCATCCCCTTCACATCGCACCTTTCGGCAAACAAAAGAGCCTCCTCCACCGTCTCGGCCGGATATGAAATCATCTCGGCCTTCCGTCCGGCCTTCGCGTGCGCGGCATTATGAATCTCGGGGCTGGAAGTCTTGACAAGCGGCCAACCCGTAACGGCATAGAGACTCATCTTCAGCTCATCCCAGAAATGCGGATAAGATTTTGACACGCATCCGCTCGTATGGATAAGAACGGGCGAATCGAGACTTGTCGCGTAGATCGCCGCCGCCATCGCGATGCGATGATCATTCTTAGGATCGACCTCGTAAGGATCTGCGAACACGTCCTCCATAGCGGCGAGCCGGTCGGATTCCTTTATCTTGAGTCTCTCAGTTCCGGTAAATACGGCATTCGCTCCAAGGGCCCTGTTCACGACGGCGAGCGCCGGATAATTATCGGGGCAGCCAGATACGTCAACAGCTTCGCCGCGCTTAACCTTCTCGACAAATTCCGCGATTACGGCGTCAGGCTGGCGCGACCGGGAATCGAGACCTTCGATACGGATCTCGCTCCCCAAGGCGTTCGCCGCGAACCAGAACGCCGCACCGCTCCAATCGGCCTCGGCCTTGACAGGTCCGGGCGAAACGTACCTTTGAGAACCGCGCACGATAAAGCCCGTAGCGACCTCTCTGATTTCAATCCCGTAGCGCTCCAGCACCTGAAGCGTCATGTCGACATATCCGCGCGACTCAAGAAGCGTTAAAAACCTGATTTCCGAATCACCTTCCAGAAGCGGAAGCGCGAATAAAAGCCCCGTGACGAACTGCGAGGAGATATTGCCGCGCAATTCGTGCAGTCCGGCCTTAAGGGCGTCGTAATCCAGCATCGGGCGTTCGGCGAGGCGGCCGCGGCGGATGAACTCCGCTTTGATGCCGAGCGCGGCGGCTATAGGCGCAAAAAACCTAAGCGTAGAACCGCTCTCGCCGCAATCAAGAACAGCACTCTTACGCCCCGCGTCCCGAGCCTCGGCGAGCGAAGCTATGCAACGCCGCGTCGCGGCGATATCCGCACATTCTCCCACGTCGGCTGGCGACATTTCCCCGCCAGAAAGAAACTCGGCTATAAGAAGCCTGTGAAGGTGCGACTTCGAGACCGGCGGCGTAATCGCTCCGCGCAATTTTCGGGGCAAAAGAATTTTAGTGTCGCTCTTCACATGATGAGCAAACGACGCGTAGTGCGCTCTTCTTTCATCCAGCTTGTTACCTAGCGGACGCGACTTGCCGCCCGCGGAAATACGCGCGGCTATCGTCTCGTCATCGACATCGAAAACCGCGACAAAACCGTTCTCTTCGGCGTAAGCCCTGTTGGAAGGATTGAGTAGTGTCCCTCCGCCCAACGCAACGATCGGCGCTCTCACCGAGCGCAGCGCCTCGCTCTCAAGGCGGCGGAATTCCGCTTCGCCCTTCGACTCAAAAATTTCTGGAATGGAACATCCCGCGCGGCGAACGATCTCCTCGTCGAGATCGACATACATTCTGCCGGCTTCCTTAGCCAGGTTTCGGGCAAGCGTCGACTTGCCGCTCGCGGGCGGACCGTAAAGATAAAGGGTTTTCACTTTCCTCTATGCTCAGCGCGTCTTGAAACGGTATTCCGTAACAGAACGGAACGTCTCGCCGGGACGCAATACGGTCGACGGAAATTCGGGATGGTTCGGGGAGTCGGGATAATGCTGCGTTTCAAGGGCGATACCCGCATACTGGCAAAGATTTTTACCGGGGGTCTTTGAAGGCATATTCTTATTCTCTCCGATATCCATGTTCTGAGCGCCGTACATCTGCATACAGGGCTCGGTCGTCCATATCTCAAGGACGCGCCCCGACTTCGGATCAAACATTTCGACGGCCTGCTTCATCTCGCCGGGCTTGCCGCGCAGAACGAAGTTATGATCGTACCAGTTGTCCATGGGCTTGAGCCAATCCTGGGCCTTCATCCAGTCCATCTTATATCCGATCGGACGCAGGTAAGTGAAATCAAATCCGGTTCCGGCGACCGGAACGTCCTCTACGGGAATAAGCCCGTCGTCAGTTTTAGTGAACTTGTCGGCGAAAATCTGGAGATGCTGCTCCAGAACGTCGCCGCTCGATTCGCCGGCGAGATTCCAGTAAGAATGGTGGGTCGGATTAACGACCGTCGGCTTGTCAGAGGTAAGCTCGTACTCGACACGCCAGATATTACCGGGAAGAACGCTGTATGTAACCTTGGCCGTTACGTCGCCGGGGAAGCCGTTTTCACCACCCTTGTCGACGTATGTAAGTTCAAGACCTTTCACGTCGCCCTTGGCGAACGGCTTGGCCTTCCAGACTTTTGCATCCCATCCGTCCGGGCCGCTGTGGAGATTGCAATTTCGCGGAGCGGGAGTCGTTTCGTTAATAGGAAGCTGATAGGTTTTGCCGTCGAGAGTGAATCTGCCGTCTCTGATGCGGTTGCCGTAACGGCCGATCAAGGTTCCCATCGAAAAACCGAGCTCCTCATACTCCTTTACGGAGTTCCAGCCGAGAGTCACGTCCGCCATATTGCCGCTGCGGTCAGGGGCAAAGCACTTGACGAGACGGCCGCCGAAATCCGAAACGACGATTTTTAGGCCGTCCTTGCCTTCTATCGTATAAAGCGAGGCCGCTTCAGACGATTTCGTGGTGCCGAAAGGTTCGACCTTAACATCGGCCTTCTCTTCACCGCCCATACACCCGGCGAGCAGTCCCGCCGCTAAGATCACAGATAATTTGTTCATAGGATTTTCCTTTTTAGTTCCATTAACCTATTTAAATTGAATTTATTCCAAAGCCCTTACGGCCGCAGATAAATTTTACCAAATCAGGACAAACTCGGGCAAGCGGCGGTTATGAGATGAAGCCTTCCTGCCTGGCGACCTTGTCGACGTCCTCGTCGCGCTTGATGTTCTTGAAATTGCCGGGCAGCTTCGTAAGATCCATCTCGTCGATTGCAAAGCCCTTGGTCGTGCGCCAGGCGCCGCGCGTAAAATCTGGACACTCGACAGGGTGAGAGCCGGATTGAACGGATCTTCTGGTCAAATCGACCATTGAACTCCAGGCCGCGAGATCATAAACGTCGGTATCAAGCGGAATACCGCACTGCAGGCAGTACGTCCACCTCAAATCCATAATAAAGTCCATACCGCCGTGACCGCCCATCTTCTTGGCGACTTCGCCCGCCGCCGTCCAGATCGGATGGCGATACTTCCTGCGGAGCTCGGCCGTCGCCGCTTCGCTTTGAAAACCGTGGGCCTTACCGTCGCCGGCCTTATTCTCGAATGCGACTCTAAACTCGGGATACCCCATCGCCATACCCTTCGTCCCGGAAACGAGATTTAAGCGCGAATACGGACGCGGAGTACAGGTATCCAACTGAAGCAGAATCGTTCTGCCGAGTTTTGTTTTAATGACGGATGTGTTTATATCGCCGATTTTCACCTTAACATCCTTGCGCCAATCGGTGAAAAGCTCCTTCACGTAATGGGAGTACGACGACTGCTTCGACTCCACCGAAACCAGAAAGTCAAATGCGTCTCCTCGATTGATATCCATATATTTAGCCACAGGTCCTAAACCGTGGGTCGGATATTGATTGCCGCAATATTTCGAATAGAAGTCGAGCGTCCAGCCAGGACGGCCAGCCTTAACGGGATCCTGGGCGCCATCCATCGTATGATATCGTCCGCCGAACTGAAGGTTGCGCTGATCGTGGATGTACGCCGCCTCGCCGTGATTGATTTCGCCGAAAAGGCCTTGCTTGACCATATTAAGCATAAGCATCTCCTCTTCGCCGTAGCAGCAGTTCTCAAGCATCATGCAGGGCATTCGCGTGCGCTCGCTAGTCTCAACCAGACTCCAGCACTCCTCAACGTTAAGAGCGCCGGGAACCTCGTTAAGGACGATCTTGCCGTGTTCCATCGCATAGCGCGCGATCGGCTCATGAAGATGCCAGGGCGTAACGTTGTAGATGACATCTACCTTATCAGAATCACAAATCCGCTTATATCCTTCCGGTCCAGCGACGGCAATAGCGGGAGACGGCTTTCTATGCGCTTTAAGCCACTTAACTTCCGCATCGACGCGATCCTGAAACAAATCCGCGACGGCCGTAACCTCCGTTCCCGGGAGCGTAGCTATCCTGCGAAGCGCCGCACGGCCTCTGACGCCGACGCCGATACACGCCACGCGAACCTTCTTCATCGGCTTAAGCGAGAAACCCTGCATCGGAGCGCCGCACGGCTCGAACATCTTGAACCTGTTTCCGATGCATCCCGCCGCCATCGCCAGCGCGCCCATCCAGGCGGTCGACTTGAAAAAATCTCTTCTGTTAACATTCATACCGGCAATCTCCTGTCTTTGTTTTCATCCGCAGAGTTCATAGGCATTATACCAAAATTAAGCGTGCGAAAGGCAAAATCCGTCAGGCCGCCCTCAAACGATATCGGCTATGGGCCTATGGGCTACCCCATCAGATATTTTCCGATAAAGGGGATCTTCCTGACGGCAAAACTCACAAGCGAAGACGAAACGAACGCTATGGAGGCGACCGCCATAACCGCCAGCGGCATCGGAACAACGCCCTTGAGCGCCGCGCTGACGGGCGCGAGCGCGATCATATGGATCAAATACGTTCCGTAGCTCGCCTCGGATAGAGGGACGATAACCCGACGATAAAACGCTCCGTCGGCGGTGATTTTGCGGATGACGAGAAAAAGACCGACGACCGCCGCGGCCACGCCGAGCGAACAGTATTCGATACACGTCTCAAAATCCACGGCGGCGGCGTATGGCTCGCGGACAGGAAAACCGTCAGCGGGAATTCGGAAATAAAGCCCACATGCCATAATGGCGAAGCCGGCGGCGAAAAGCGGAAGCGCGACGGCCAGGGTCTTGCTCCACGAGAACTGAGAAACGAACCTGCGGATGTAGAGCGCGATAAGCATATACCCGAAAAAGCCGCTCACGTGGTAAAACGTGCCGAAACCGTTCCAGGGGCACTCCCCCCAGAGATAGGCTATCGAGCCGAAAGAGGGATCTCCGACAAACACCAATGAAATGCGTCGTAGATAAGGGAAGAGCGCGGTAAAAAGCCAAACGCCGATCCACATCCGGATTTCTCGCTTGCCCGCCTTCTCAGCCCAGGGTGAAAGAAGCGGCATCGCCAGATAAAGCCCGAAAAGCATAGGAACGAACCAGAGGTGTCCCGCGGCCATCGGGAAATTAAAACACATCTCTTTTATATTGCCGTTAAAATGCCAGACGTAAAACAAGGACCAGATGAAAAACGGAATCAGAATACGCGAAGCCCTGCGGCGCAAAAACCGCCCGGTTTCAGCTTTAAGGGGAAAGAGCAGATAGCATGAGGCTATTACAAAGAGAGGTACGCACGAGCGCGCCAACCCTTCGTATACGCAAACCCAGACCGCGTCGGACCTGGTCGCGATACTTAAGTCTCCGTTGGAAAAATCGATGTAATAAGGCTCGAGAGCGTGGATCACCATCACCATGAAACATGCTATAAGACGAAGGTAATCGAGGAAAACGATGCGCTCTTTCAATTCTTTCATATTAACTCCCTGGTTTTAACACCGTACGGCACCCTGCCGCAGAATTTTAATATCCCCGCTGGCGTTTACGGCAACAACCGTCGAGGCGACTCCTCCGGGGCTGACGCCGCCGTCAACGACGAGGTCTGCCGAGAGGCCCACCGACTTGAGAGCCTCGGCGGCTTCAACGGCGGCCTGCGACCCGGAGAGATTTGCGCTGGTAACCTTAAGCGCTCCGCCGCACCTGTCGATAAGCTTACACGTCCACTCGAAATCGGGAACACGAAAGCCCTCCGTCGTCTCTCCGTTCGAAACTACGAGCGTCAGAGCCCCCGGCCAATGACGCTTAGCCAATTCCGCCGCGCGTCCGGTCAAACTGAACCCGCGACGCTCGACAGCCTCGACGCTTGAGGCCAGAAACGCGATCGGTTTTTTTTCAGAGCGTCCCTTTATCGTATAGAGTCTCTCAACCGCATCGGGAAAATCCGGATGGGCTGCAAGACCGTAAACCGTATCGGTAGGAATTACAACGACGCCTCCTTCAAGAAGCGTCTTGCAAGCGGCCTCAAGTCCGACGGGATCGCAGCCGACGGTTCTCATCAAATCCCCATTTCCGTTAAAATCCTCGCCGCGAGTTTTACCATCTCGACACAGGGACGCTTCGCATAATACGCGCTCGTGCGCTCCTCAGGAGCTCCGCCTCGGGTGGCGCCCGTACCCTCTAAAAGCTCGCGACAGACGATTGATCCGCACTCTTCCTTGAAGCGTCGGCAGAAATCCTGGACATAACCGTAAACCGCGGCCTTGTCGTCGCCGTATTCAAGGCCGAAAACTAGCGAGGCGCCCGTAACCGCGCCGCACACTTCGCGCATACGGCCGACGCCGCCGCCCAAACCGCACGAAATCTTCGAGGCCGTCTCCTCGTTGAGACCGTACTTATCGGCAAAAGCGAGAAAAACCGACTGCGAACAATTTTTACCGGTCAAGAAAAATTCTTCGGCCTTTGCCTCACGAGATTTATTTTCCATTTATTTACCCTCTATGCTTTTTAAGATCGTTTCGAATTCTCCTGCAGACACACCGCAAAGTATAATGCGCTTCGTCTTCGAAGTTTCGCCCGACTTGAATTTAACGCGCGACTTCGGAAGATCGAAAGCGTTCGCCACCGTCTCGACGAGTTCCTTGTTGGCCTTGCCGTCGACGGGCGCGGAGCGAAGACGGACTTTCAGCGCGTCGGCAACGACGCCTTCAACGCCCGCGCGTGACGAACGCGGCTGGGCGCGCACGTTTACGATTATTCCTTCAGGACTTTCCGTATAAAAACTCATCTCTTGGGATCTTTCCTCAATCGCAGCCCTCGAGCGCCTCTGCGATTTCCGCTTGAGTCAAATCTCTGAATTCACCGGGATTCAAATCCATCGGAAGAGTCAACGAACCGATGGCGACGCGCTTTAAAGAAACGACGACGAGATGGGCGGCGGAACACATATAACGTATCTGGCGTTTGCGGCCCTCCTTAAGAACAAACTCAAGGGTCGTAATGTTGTTGAACGTTTCTCCGACAACACGAACGGGAACGGGGCGGGTCATATACCCGTCCGGCATTTTAACCGAACCGCGAAGAATCGCAAGCTTCTCGTCGTTCCAGCGGCCTGCGGCCTTTACTATATATGTTTTCCTGTGGCCGAAACGGGGATGGGTAAGTTTATTCGTAAGATCGCCGTCGTTGCTCATCAGAATAAGGCCTTCGGAATCCTTGTCGAGCCTACCGACGGGAACGAGCCTCTCGCCGACCGATCCCTTTATGATATCGGCAACGGTCTTCCCCCCGAAAGGATCGCTCATCGAGCTTAAAACACCGACGGGCTTGTAAAGCATTATCGTACGCTTCTTCTCCGCCGCCGCGATTCTCTCGCCGTCCACGGCGACATCGGCCGATTCCGGATCGAAACGCGCTCCGGCCTCACGAACAACAATCCCGTCCACGGTCACGCGGCCTGATTCGATTATCGCCGCGGCCCCTCGCCGTGAGGCGATTCCGGCGCGGGCAAGTATATTCTGCAATCTTTCTTCTGGCATATTCGAATTCCCGTCTGTAAATTTGTATTGCCTTACTTTAAAATTTTAAAAATTCTTGTTTCGCCCAATTGAAATCTCAAGTCGGCCTCGTCCGTTTCAGACACTCTCCGGCCGCTTAAAACATCAACGACAGGATGTCCTGTGAAATTGAGCCTTATCGGACCCTGCCGGAGGGCCTGAACGGCCACATAACCTTCTGCGGCGCATACGAACGCGCTCCCCGCAAGCGCATAAAGATGAACTCCTGCCTTTTTCGCTTCGGCGGCGACAGCCCCAGCGTGGAGATCAGAGGCCTTCTTTACATCAAAAACATGAACGCCTTCACGCTTTTTAAGAGCATCGAGTTTAGCCTGCTTCTCGGCTGAAAGATCGCGCGCGTAAGCGAGGATGAAAAGTTTTGCGTCTGGTGGATTGCGCAGAACATCGTCTAAAAGATACTGTCCGTACGGCGCACCGCAACGCTCAAGCCCGGTCCGATTGAGAAGCGGCCATACTGCCCTGCCTGAGTCCCAGCCGTTCATCATGAGACTTTCCTCGTCAAGCACAAGGGCGATCTCAGGCGAATAAGGTTTCTTGCGCTTGAGAATCGCTTCGTCCATTTCTTTAAGAGCGCTTCTTAAACGCCAAAGCTCCTCGTCTCTGAACCAGCCGCGCCCGCAGAGATCCATCCACCAGTCTCCATGTCCGCGTATTATGCACTTCGCCGTGTTGCGCAGAAGAAAATTGCGAGTCTTCCACGGCGAATCGTTTACAAAACCTCCGACCTTCACGCTCCCGTTCCACAACTCCTCGTGATGAGTCCGCGTATCGTCTTCATTGATCCAAAGCACCCCGTTGCGTGAGAATGTTTCCGCTGCGCTCATAACGGCCGACGATCCCGGCCATCCGCGCTCGGCATAGCTGAAAGGCGCTGATACGGCGTCGATATTCTCGCGCGCGTTTTCAAGAAGCCAATCGACGAAAAAGTGCCCCGTTTCCGCCGCACCTGCCGGAACCGCGCCGACCTCCCATGTATAACCATAGAAAAAGACGGCGAGCGATTTTCCGTCGGTACCCCTGCGTACGGCGGCTCCAAGCTCGTTTATGAAGCTCGCCATCTCCTCCTGGCGAAAACGGCCGAACTCGATCACACGGCGGTCTCGTACGGGATCAAGCCTATTGCCAGGTCTCCTGACGCGGCGTTCCGCGGGCGTCGGGATCTCCGCCGTATTCGCGTCTTTGTCGCCCCTGCGGGCTAAATACCGTCTGAAAGCGTCACGCGTGTGCACGTCATACCCCGAGAGATCCCGGGTCTGCGAAAGCATATAGAACCACTCGGCTGAATTCTGACCGCTTATGTGAAGACCGGCGAAATTGCGCGGAAACTTTCGACGCAGATGACGCGCCAGCCTCTCGACCTCTTCGCACGCGGCCTTGCGGTATTCGCGGGACGAAATCGAAGACATCTCAATCGTAAAATCATTATTGAATTTCATCCTGAGCGAAGGATCGCGCTCAAGCATCCAAGCCGGAGCGTTCGCGCTTATGCGCGGCAGCAGAAGAACGCGGGGATTCGCAGCGATAAGCCTCTCACACGTTTCATCAATGTCGTCATAGGAGCGCGGCTTTTCGGGCGGAGCCCACCATGTCTGACAACCCCAGGAATTTTCAGTCGAAAATGTCACGAGATCAAATCCGTATTCCCCCGCCATGCGGACAGTGTCTCCGAGCGTATCGCCGTAAGGCAATGGCAGCGTCTTTTTTATCCCGTCCTCTAGCGTATACGAAATTTCGTGATCGAGAACGACGCGGTCGCGCGCGGCACGGTGGAAAACATGAAAACGGTAACTGTGGGACTTTTTAAATTTCAGATTTTCGCATTTGAAAAGCCGGGTATTGTTCTCCTTTGAATCTGTAAGTTCTTTCGTCGCACCCTCAGTCACATCAACGATTTTGGCGCTTGAAAACCACACCGGCGGATCTTTCTCGGAAACCCTTAACTCAACAGCACCAAAATCCGAGTCGGCCTCGGCGACAAACGGAATTATCAGTTCTGTTCTACGAGGCCACGAAAGAATCGTCAGATTTTGAGGCGAGCCGAAGTAAAATCTAGGTGAGACGGCCTTACCGTCGACAAATATCCTGGGGCCGGCCAATGTATCGCGGACACGCACCTCGACAGGCTCCAAAGCCGAAGACGACGCGGCAAAAGCGATAAACGAAAAAAGGCAGATTATCCTATTCATTTTTTACCGGCAGAGCTCAAGGACCAGAAGCGCAAAAGACGTGCACAAAACGGGGTCGGACTCCCAGAATCTGTTGTTGTCGTTATACCAGCTGCCGTCCGGCTTCTGGAGACTTATCAGTTTTGCGGACAGTTCCTTTTTCCACTCGTGATCGCCTATCTTCTCGACTCCCGCCGCCGACAGTGCGCGCGCCATGATATCGTAGAAATAATAAAGCCCCTGGCTGCCCATCCCGGGATTCTCATCGACGCTCCAGTTGCGGCGGCAATATTCGAGCGACTCTTTGACGCGCGGATCTCCGCGATCTAGTTTTGCGTGACACATCGAAAGAACGGCCGCATACGTCATCGAACCGTACGCTCTGAGATGAACACGGTTTCTCGCGTTTGTAACCGTTCCCGCCTGAGGCGTTCTTTCGTTGTAGGCGGCTCCGCCGGCATCGGGTCCCTCCTTTTTCATCAGATTTTCCACAAACGCAAGCGCCTTGTCCCAATCGACGTCGACGCGCCGTCCGCCGGCGCGAAACTCTTCGAGCGATTCGGTTCTGCGCATCGCGTCGAGCGCGTAACCCGTGTTCGAAAGATCGGCGTAACGCCTTCTCGAAATCTTATCGTACCCGAATCCGCCCGCCATCGTATCGTCACCCGTAAGTTGGGAGGACGCGATGTATTCCCGCGCCTTCAAAAGAGGCGCCGCAGGAGAGATTTTCGACTCAAAAAGCGCCGAAAGGCAGACGGCCGTATTATAGTTGCCGAGTCCCGAACCTCCACGCCCGGGTTTCGGAACGTAAAAGCCGCCGTCCTCGCGCTGGGTGGAAAGCACGTACGCCACGCCCTTTTTGACGGCGTTCGTAACCCCGCCCACGCGCTCTTCCGGGATTTTCGCGAGCGCCCATACCGGAAGCGCGGTCAGCGCCGGCATCTGCCTGTCGCTCCAATACCCTTCGTCAGACTGGGCCGAGAGCAGAAACGCCGCACCCTCGGCGATGGACTCGTCGATCGTTTTGGAATGCGAAACGGCGGCGAGACCGACAATCGCCAGCATCAAAACCTTTTTCATGGCTGAATCTCCCTTATAGAGTTAAACTTGTCTGAATAGAAAAAGGTTTTAGAAATCCCTCAGCTTACGCCGCGCGTCGAATTGCGGTAGAACGCCACGAGTTCCCTGATCTCCTCGAAAGGCTCGACGTCGTGCTCGACGCGATCGAGCGCCTGGGAACGGTTGAGCCCGTCGCGGTAAAGGAAGCGGTGGGCCTCCTTCAACGCCTGAAGAACGTCGCGCTTGAATCCGCGGCGGTTAAGGCCGACGACGTTGGGCCCGATAACCTTGAGCGCACCCTCGACCATGTCTCCGAGCATATAAGGGGGGAAGTCCTGACGGATCTTGCACATTCCGCCCACCATCGCGTGCTTTCCGACGGTGCAGAACTGATGGGAAGCGGAGCATCCGCCGACGATTGCATAATCATGGAGATGGACGTCGCCCGCGAGCTGAACGGAATTGGAGCAGATGACGTGGTTGCCGAGAATGCAGCCGTGGGCGGCGTGGCAGTAGGCCATGAAAAGACAGTCGCTGCCGATGATCGTCTTCTCTCCGTCTGCGGTGCCGAGATGGACGGTCGCGAATTCGCGGATCACCGTCCTGTCGCCGATTTCGACATAACTTACGGATCCTTCCTGATACTTCAGATCCTGCGTCTTCATTCCGATAAGCGCGTACGGGAAAATCTGGCACTTCTCTCCGATCGTCGTGTGGCCGTCGATGATCGCGCCCTGTCCGACCGAAGTCCCGTTGCCGAGCTTCACGTTGGCGCCGATTCGCGCGTAGGCCTCTACGACCACGTCCTCGCCGAGCACGGCTCCGTCTTCAACAATAGCGGTAGGATGAATTTTGGACATACGAACTCCTTTTTGTTTAAAGATTGCGTTTGATGAACCAGGCCGAAAGGCCGAAACACGCCAGAGGCGAAAGCCAGATGAGAAACTCGGGACAGATCGAATAATTCTTCTGCATGTTCAGCATCAGCATGACGACAAGATAAAAGCCCATCGCTATCGCGATCGAAATCGCCATCCCGATCGTGGACTCCTTTCGCTGGGAACGGATCCCGAGCGGAATTCCGACAAGAACGAAGCACAGCGACGCCATCGCGAAGACAAACCGCTTCGAAAGCTCGACCTTCGTTTTCGAGATATGCTGGCGCAGATGTTTCTTCGACTTCTCCGATTCCGGCGACGTCATCGTTTCGAGAAAAGCGGAATCTTTGCGGATGGCCTCCACGATTTCGAAGAAACGGAAATCCTTCATCTTTTTGACGTAGCGTTTCCTCTTCATCCTGATGGGGTAATGGACATATTTTCCGGTCGCCATTCCGGGCCTGTTGGCTTCAAGCGGCTCGACCTTGACGCCGTACAGATCAAGCGCCATATCATCGCCCTCTCCGATCGCCAGCGCCTTTTGAGCGCGGATCGTCCGGGTAATCTTATCGTCGGTCTTGTCCGTCGCCGTTATGTCGTAAAGCCAGCGCCCCTCCTTGCGTCCGACGTAGAGAGTCACGTCGGGAAAATCCGTCATCATCACGCCTGGCTTGATGAGATCGAACGCGTCTCCGACGGAGATTTCGGAAGTCATCTCCCGGCGCACCTCATGTCCGCGCGGAACGATTTCGTTGTTTATCCACATCGCGAGAAGCGTGCACATGAGCGCGAAAAGGACCGGCCATTTCATAACGCTCAGAAGATTTATCCCGCACGCCCTCATGGCGGCGATTTCGCTGTCGGCGGAGAGTCGCGAAAACACGAGAACGCTCGAGACGAGAAGCGACAGCGGTATGGTCCACTGCAGCGTTTCAGGGAAGCTTATCGCCGCGAATTTTCCGACAAGGCCGATAGGCATCCCGTCCAGGATGAATCCGACGATCTGAACGAGAAGACCGATCGTTAAAACGAAACTGAGAACGAGAAACGCGAGCGCGAAACTCGACAGGAACGATTTAAAAACGTATTTGTCGATCGTTCTCAATTTTTGGCCCTTAAGAGGAAGTTGGCCTTCTTGCCCTGGCGGAGAACGGCGAGCTCGCCGTCGATAAGATCATCGGCGGAGAAAACGCGCCTGTCGTCGACCTTCGCGCCGTTGAGCGAAAGACCGCCCTGCGCGGCCATACGGCGCGCCTCGCCGTTGGACTTGAACATACCCGCGGCGGCCGCGACGGCGTAAACGCTTTTCCCGACGATTTCAGCCGCGGGAAGCTCGGCGGATTTGACGTCCTTGAATATCTGGGAAAGCTCAGCTGCGGACTTGCCGGAAACGTCGCCTCCGAAAAGCGTCTTCGTGGCGCCGAGCGCCGTCTGAAGCCCCGCCTCGCCGTGCACAAGGCGCGTAAGCTCCTCGGCGAGCGCCTTCTGGGGGATGCGCGCTTCGGGATTGGCCTTCATCTCGGCCTCAAGCGCGGCGATTTCGTCGAGACTCTTGAGCGAAAAGACCTTCAGATAACGGATAACGTCGGCGTCGGCGGCACGGAGAAAGTACTGGTACCAATCGTAGACGCTCGTCATTTCCGCGTTCATGAAAAGAGCGTTACCCTCGGATTTTCCGAACTTGCGGCCGGCTGAATCGAGAAGAAGAGGGAACGTAAGACCGTAGGCCGTCTTGCCGCGCATGCGGTGAACAAGATCGGTGCCAGCCGTGATGTTGCCCCACTGGTCCGCGCCGCCCACTTCGAGCATGCAGCCGTAATTGTCGTAAAGGTGAAGGAAGTCGTTGCCCTGGAGAATCTGGTACGAGAACTCCGTGAACGTAAGCGCGCCTTCGGACGCCTCAAGACGTTTTTTCACGGATTCCTTGGAAAGCATCTGCGGGACGCGGAAGTTGATCGCGATGTCGCGCAGAAACTCGATCGCGCTCGTCCCTTTGTACCAGTCGTAGTTGTCGACCATGACGGCGGCGTTGGGACCGTCGAAATCGAGAATGCGCGAAAGATTCTCGCGGATGCCGCGCTTGTTCTCCTCGACTTGCTCGAGCGTAAGCATATTGCGCTCGGCGGACTTACCGCTCGGGTCTCCGATAAGGCCTGTCGCGCCGCCGACGAGAGCGATCACCCTGTGGCCCGCCTGCTGAAAACGCCTCAGAACCATAATGGAAACGAGATTTCCGGCCTGAAGGCTCTTTGCGCTCGGATCAAAGCCGCAGTAGAGTGTCGTCGGCTTTTCGAGCATCTTGCCGATTTCGGGATCCGTCAACGCCTCGACGAGGCCGCGTTCTTTAAGTTCTTCTATGAGGTTCATGGTTGGTATTATATCATTTATCTTTAAAACCGGTTGCCGCATGAGCGCGTTTTTCGTCCCCGCGCGCTTTGCGGTGAAGATGCGGATGGGGAATATGGATCGTCCTGCGGCCGATCAGCACGGGAACGCCGAGATGATACTTGATGGCGAGAGCGCGTATCACAAAAATGCTGAATATGCACACGACGCTGCAGACGCGCCCGTCGATACCGAAGGCCATAAGAGCGAAGTAAAGGACTCCGCCCGCCGCGCACGCCAAGGCGTAAATCTCTTTACGGAAAATAAGCGGCACCTCGTTGATACAGATGTCGCGCAACACGCCGCCGAAAACCGCCGTAATGACGCCCATGATGATCGCCTTCCACCAGCAGGCGATCTGAAGAGCGAGATTGAAATCAAGTCCGGCAGCGGCGGCCTTGAGACGCTCGGCCTCGATAACCTTCTCCATGCCGATGACCATGAAGATCGAGATGGCGATCGTATCGAAGATAAACCATGTTATCTGCTCTGAAATTATACGCCTGCCGAAAAGCGCTACGGCGAGCACCGCGAGAAAGGTCGTCACGAGGTAGCTCGGATCCTCCATCCAGAAAGGCGGTCTCTGCATAAGGACATCGCGCAACGTTCCGCCGCCGAGCGCCGTTATAAATCCGATCACGTACGCTCCGAACCAGTCAAAATGCTTCACGCTCGCCATGCGGACGCCGGAAACGGCGCCGACGAACGTTCCGACCTGGGTCAATATCTCAAGAAACAGTCCCGGTCCCAAAGCGCGTTCAAGCATATTGACGGCAAAATCCATGAATCGCGTTTATTTCTTTTCGGGGTTGACGTTTCCGTGAGGAATCGGCTTCCAGCGCCTGGTCGGGAAAACGAGAGTCCAAAGAACCGTTGCGGAAAGAATAAACGAAAACGCGGGGAACGTCAGAACGGCCCACCACCGCGGACGACGCTTCTTGCTGGAAAGGACGACGGCCCACCAGGCGGTAATGATTCCGACAAACGCGACGAACGAGAACATCGCAAAACTGAAGATCGCGGACTTCAGCAGGGGATTGCCCAGATAAGCCTTGACGATAAAGGACAAGAGCGCAAAAAGCAGAATGAACGCGACGGACATGCCCGTTAGAATGGCGATATAACTGTCGAAAAGACGCATTGAAGGACGACGCACTATAGCCTTAAGCCAGGGGAAGAAATAATATCCCGCGACCTGCCAGCATCCTGTAGCCCAACGGCACAGCTGGCGCCACATGTGCAGAACCTTAACGGGCTGCTCGTCGGCATACTCGGCCGTGGGAACATACCCGATACGGCGGCCGGCGATATTGCATTGAACGGAAAACTCCACATCCTCCACCATCGTACGCGTTCTCCACCCCTTGCCCTCGAGTATCGCGGTCAAAAACGCAAAGCCGGTTCCCGTCAGTTTTCCGGAAAGACCGAGTTTCGTGCGCACGCGGTTGGAAAGCTCGTTCATGAGATCCCAATAAACGGTATACCAGCCGGATATTATATTGGTCGTCGCGTTGGAGGTCATGCGCCTTCCGGTCGCGATAACCTCGCCGTCGTTAAGCGCGTCGTTCATCGCGTCGAGCCACTGGGCCGACGCGATGTTATCGGCGTCGAAAACCGCGATCGCGTCAAAGTCGCCCCGCTCGAGAACCTTGTCTACGCCCCAGGCGAGCACATCGCCCTTGCCGGAACTCGGCACTGTTTTCTCCCAGACCGTCGCACCTGCAGCGCGGGCCACTTCGGCCGTTTTATCCGTACAGTTGTCGGCAAGCACAATCACCTCATATCTGTCTTTCGGATATGGCGACATGAAAATGCTCTTGACGGGGAGTCGAATGACCCTTTCTTCGTTGCGCGCGCAGATGAGCACGGCAAAACGCAACTTACGGTCCGCGACCGGGTGTTTCCTGCGCGGGATCAGAAGTCCGACGGTAACTATAAGCGTGGACCAGATGAACACAAGTCCGAGAATTATTGAAATCAATTCCAGCACATTACCTTCAATCATCGCGCCACCTCCTATGGGCCCATAAATATTGTTCGGGATATTTGCGAATAACCGCACCCAACCGATCATTCAAAATTTGAGTCGAGGCATCTCTGTCGGCATCCTTGCCGAAACTGACGGGAGGACCGCCAACCAACTTGTAGCGGTACGGACCAACACGCACAAACGAGCCTACGACAATTCTACGGCCGCTTCGCATCGCAAGTCGCGTAGCGCTCGTGAACGTACGCGCAGGACGACCTAAGAACTGAAGCTTCGCACCTCCAGCCGTATGCTGATCCATGAGAATCGTCATTGCAGCGGCGGTATCAGCCCATTGACGCAGCACATCGGGACTGAAACCGTTTTTCTTGTCGATAATCGTAACTGGACCTCTAAAGTGATGCTTCTTCATCCAGCGTGCAACAAACTTGTTGTTCATAACACGCGCGACGGCGATCATCGGACGGGCAAAAGAGAGAATATTTGTCGCCGCTTCCCAAACACCATGATGAGCGCTTACGAGGAGTATCGGCTCGTCGGGAGTGTCGAGAAGAAGCTTGACCGTCTCGGGATCGGCCTCGTCGAACTCAAGATGCTCGCGCCAGTTCGAAGCGTTAACGACGTTGGGAACGCAGAGCGCCTCGCAGATGTGACCGGCGAGATGACACCATGACTTTTTAGCGATTTTTTTAGCCTCCTTGTCGTCGGAGGTGATGCCGCACTTCATGATGTTCATCACGGAAAGACGCCGCCGTTTACGGAAAAACGGCCACAGGAGCGCGGCGAAACCGGCTCCGAAACCGTAGGCGTGTTTCTGGATGAACGTCATATCGCTATTCAAAACGGATGGTCGCGGCTCTGCCGTGGGCGTCAAGCCCCTCGACCGAGGCGAACGCCTCAATCGTCGACTTCGTTTCTTTCAGATCCTCCCTGGTGAACGCTACAAAACTGTGACGGCGTCTGAAATCGTCGGGCGTAAGACCGTTGAACATGTCGGCGGCGCCGCCCGTAGGAAGAACGTGGCTCGGGCCCGCGACGAAATCTCCGGCGGACTCGGGAGTCCAGGGGCCCGCGAACACCGCGCCTGCAGAACGGACGCCCTTCATGACCTTAAGAGCGTCCTTCGTCATTATCTCGAAATGTTCGGGAGCGAAACGGTTGACGACTTCAAGACCCTCTTTAACGTTTTTCGCCACGACGATCAGAATTCCGTCGCGGTCGATAACGCGCTTTATCAGATCTTTACGCGAAAGCGTCTCGGTCTGGGCGAGGACCTGCGCTTTTATTTCGCGGGCGAATTTTTCGCTCGTACAGACGCAAAGCGACTTCTCCCAGCCGCTTCCGTGTTCGGCCTGACTCAAAAGATCCGCGGCGATCCACGCCGCGTTTACGGAGCCGTCTGTCAAAACGGCGATTTCACTCGGGCCCGCGACCTGATCGATGGCCACATAACCGTAAACCTGACGCTTGGCGGCGGTAACGTACGCGTTGCCGGGACCCGCGATCTTCTGGACCTTCTTGCAGGACTTCGTTCCGAACGCCATCATTCCGATCGCCTGAATGCCGCCGACGCGGTAAATCTCGGTCGCGCCCGCGAGCTTAAGAGCGTAAAGAAGAACGGGATTCACCTCGCCCGTCTTGCCGGCGGGAGTGCACGCGACGATCTCCTTTACGCCGGCCGCCTTCGCGAGGGTTACGGTCATGATGGAAGTTGAGGCCAAAGGCGCCGTACCGCCGGGGACGTAGACGCCGACACGGTCCATGGGCGAGAAGAATTCGCCCGTCGTTCCGCCGCGCGGGGTTTTCATCGACCAGGGCTCCCGCAGCGACGCCTTGGAAAATTTCATAACCCGTTTATGGGCATCCTTGACGGCTTTTACGATCGAAGGAGAGATGCTTTTCTCCAACGACTCGAGGTCGACGTCCACTTTGAGATTCTTGCCCTTGTAACCCTCGAACTTCGCGACATACTTGAGAACGGCCTTCTCTCCGTTCTTGCGGATATCGGCAAGAACGGCGAAGGCTGCCGTTTCGGCCTCTTCGGGGAACGCAGGGCGTGCGTTGAA
>JAGCJE010000073.1 GCA_017648225.1 Kiritimatiellia bacterium
CGGAAGAACCGTTGCGGCCGCAAGAACGCCGCCGAGATGGGCGGCTCCGCCGGCCGCGGCTATGATGACCTTAAGTCCGCGCTCTTCGGCGGTTTTCGAATATTCGATCGCGACGTCCGGAGTGCGATGAGCGGAAATGACGCGCGTCTCGTACGCCACGCCGAATTTATCGAGCGTCTCGCACGCCTTCTTCACTAAGGGCCAATCGGAATCGCTGCCCATTACAATACCTACGACTGCATCTGCCATTTTTATAATCCTTTCGTTAATTTTCAACAGTGAATAAAACAGTTTTCATTCCAGTATCGAGGCGGGATTGCCGTAAACGGTGACGCCCGGCGCGACATCGGTAAAAACCGACGAAAGCGCGCCGACGACCGCGCCCGCGCCGATTCTGCGACGTGGGGTTACGACCGCCCCGGGATAGACTACGGAGCATTCTTCCATCACCACCGAGCCGCCTATCGCGCACTGGGCGTAAACATGGGTAAAGTCGCCGAGAACGCTGTCGTGCCCGACCGATGAATTGTGGAAAACGCACGAGTGGCGGCCTATTTTCACATCGGCGGTCAAAGTCGCGTTGGGCGCGATGAACGATCCTTCTCCGATTTCGACGTTCGGCCCTACGGTCGCCGTACGGTGGACTACGGAAACGAAACGCCCTCCGCGCGATTCAATCGCCTCGACGCATTTTTTCCGCACGCCGACGGACCCTATCGCCGTTATGAAAACGTCATCATCCTTAATCTCGTAACCGGCTATGCCGCCCAATACGGGCGGATAGGAATCGAACCGGTCGAGCGCCGCGGGATTGTCGTCGAGAAAACCCGCGACCGAAAAATCGGACCCGAACCCGACGGCCTCTCCGGCGGCCGCGAACATTTCGCGACCGAATCCGCCCGCGCCGATTATGACGAGATTCTTCATCTGAGAACTCTCTCCATCAGCGTCCG
The DNA here is from genome assembly GCA_017648225.1 of Kiritimatiellia bacterium. GTDB lineage: Bacteria > Verrucomicrobiota > Kiritimatiellia > RFP12 > UBA1067 > UBA1067. Next base: position 954 of record JAGCJE010000073.1, read on the forward strand.
GACATCGCCGAAGGAATTGAGTTCCTTCAGAGAGACATCGCATCCGTAGTGCTGCATCAAAGCGACTTTAAGCGCAAAACACGTAAGCGAACCCCAAAGCGGAGTCTGACGGTAATCGTCGGAAGAGGTTATGGAATCAACCTCTAAAACGCCCGACAGACGATTTAAAAATTCTTTTTGGCTCTCATTCATCGGATTATGGGATTTCAACACTCTGCCGCCGCAGATCCTGTATTCTCGATACACGGCTATTATACCACTTTACCTCGCAAAATAAAAGTCGGCCGCGCTTGAAAAAAAACGCGCCCCGGAAGTCCGGCATCCGGAACGCTTGCAAGTGACATCAATATAATGTATAGTATGAGACAACAGATCTGAGGCCAAGTTCAACCCGGAGGGAAAACCCGCCTCCAAACAATCCGGATCAATCAAAATCTGAAGGCAAAACCATGAACGTAAAAGCTATATCCGCCGCGCTCGCCGTATCCGTAGGCGCGATCCTGAACCCCGCAGAGGGCGACACCCTGAAGAACGTTTCCGGAGCGGCGGAAATTCCGTCCGCGGACGGGGGCTCTCCGCTCAAGGCGCGCGTAAAGCGCTCTTCGCTCCGCGAAAAGATCGCAAAATCGTGCAAAATCACGGGTGAGGACGTATGGTACGGCTACCGCAGAATAAAGTTCGATTTCAACGGACGCAAGGCGTGGATCGTCGAGCCGCCGGCAGCCCCGGCCGAAGGGACGCCGTGGACGTGGACCATGCAGTGGGCCGAAGCGTTCGTCACCCGCACGGGAGTACCCGATCTTCTCGCTCGCGGCTACCATCACGTGACGATCGACCTTTTCGACACGAGGATGGACGAAGCCGGGCTCAAGGCGGCGGCGGAATATCAGAAGTTTCTTGTAGGGGAGCTGGGCTTCGCGGCGAAGGCGAATCTCGTCGGAATGAGCTGGGGCGGATTTTTCTCGACGCGTTACGCCGCCGAACACCCCGAAAACGTCCGCAGGATATACCTCGACGCTCCCCTTCTCAATTTTGACGGATTCGGAAATCCCGACTACGGCCGCATAGGCGTCTGGGCCGACCGGAAACCGGCGGACGGAGTCTGGACCGCGAATCCCGAAATGCCGATCAACAAGGCGGTTAAAATCGCAAAGGCGAAAATCCCCGTCCTGCTCATTTACGGCTGCGCCGACACCGTCGTTCCCGTTTCGCAGAACTGCAGAATCTTCGCCGCGCGCTTCAAGGCCGCCGGTGGAGAGATTTCCGAGATCCCGCGCGGTCTTTTCGGGCACCACCCCCACGGCCTCGATCCCGACAGCACCGGACCGATAGTCGATTTCTTTCAGTGACGCGGATCAGACATTCCGTTACAGATCGATGACGTTTCCGCCGGCGGAAAGGGCCATTTTCCGACCACCCCACGCGAACGTTCCGGGGACGGGCGTGACGACTTTCCCATAGACCCTGCCGCCGTCGAACCTGAGATCGACTTCAATCCACCCGTCAGGATGCGGATGGCGTGACTTTATATCTTTAAGCCCGCCCGGCTGCGGCGCGACGAGGACCCGCCTGAACCACGGCGCGTCGGACTTGACGCCCGCGAGAGCCGTCTGCATGAACCAGATCGGATGAGCGCCCCAGGCGTGGCAGTCGCTCCGCGGCTCGACTGCGGCGGTTTCGGGGCTTTCGAGAAGCGTGGTCACGCCGCTTTTGACGTAACCGCGCCAGAGATCGAGACGCCTGATGAACAAATCCGCCCTGGAGTATTTGAAATACGCTTCAAAAAGATAATATGAGAAATAAACGGTGCAACGCTTAAGATCCTCATCCTCGACAAGATGGCGGAAAGCCGTCCGGGCTTTTTCGGGAGGCAGAGCGTCGGCGAGAAGCGCCAGGGCCTGAGCGTGTTCAGAAAAATCCTTCCGCTCCGGCGTATCGGCCAAAATGCCGCGCTTTTCATCCCAGAACTTCGCTACGATCGCCCTGTTGAGTTTTTCGCGCTTCTCGTCCCAGTACGCCGCCTGAAGAGCGTTCCCGAGGGCGCGTTCGACCAGCGCGGCCGATCTCATCGCAAGCGACCAGAAAAGATTTATTTCGGCATTCACGCCTTCGCCGTATCTGCCGCCCGGGGGCGTACCCACTTTGAGCCATCCGTCGACCCAGTCCATAAACTGCCAGCCGGGCATGTTTTCGAGAAGCCCTTCGGAATTTTCGTAGTACTCGATGCCCGCCATAGTCTTGCGGATTCCCGGCAGACGAGCCCTCAGCCACTTTTCGTTCGTGTGGTGCATGACGTAATCGCCGTACATCAGCAGATAGCACAACGTGTATGTCGCTCCCTCCTGGATGCCGCGCGTGGGCCAGTTGAACGGAATCATGCCGTCGTCGCGCTGGGCCTTGTCGTAGAGCTCGATGGCGCGGCGGATCATCCTGTCGTCGCGCGAAAGCGCCGAAAGGACGAGAAGCTGGACGCGCGTGTCGCCGGGATACATCTGCTGCTCGTAATACGGACAGTCGAAAAGCATCTCATGACAGCACATCTGCATTGCGCGCGCGCAGATGCGGCGTATATCCCGCATCGAAGGATCCTGGGCGGAGGCGAACGAGCTCTCCATCTCGAGAGGATAGCGGGTCTCGATAAGTTTCATCGACCGGATTTCAAGCGGTTCGTCGCCGGTTTCTATATCGATGCGGCACCAAAGTCCGCATCGGAACCACGGGGTCGAGAACACCGCTCTGGCGCGCCCGTCGGAAACGAAATTGTCGCCGTAGCCTTCGAGATACTTTCCGACGATAGCGCTTCGGTCGCCCTTGCGCTTCGTTTCGGCGCTGCGGGCCGATTCGGTCCAGCACCACGCAAGCCGCGCGCCCTTTCCGCCGGAGACTACGAGCTCGGGATATGCGCAGATGTAGCGTCCGAGGTGCCATGCGGCCTGAAGTTTCGTCTTCGGCGGTATCGTCAGAGTCCTGCCGTCCTTAAGAAGCGCGTTGAATCCCGCCACCATCGCATTGCGCGTTTCGCTCTCCGCGTAAACGTGCGGCTTGCGCCAACCGGCCTCGCCGGTAACGGCTCTTACAGTTCCCGGCGAGACGGCGCGATGCAGCTGATCGGGCATATCCGACGGGAAGAGCATCCACCCTTTGGTCCTAAGCCCGAAAAAGAAGAGTTTGTGCCTCTCTTTCCCCGCGGGCCCGCGCACGACGGCCGGTTTTTCCCACTTATCGGGAATATCGTCGTAAGGCCCCGTGCCGGTCACGGTGAACTGCGAGCCGGTCCCCCAAACACTGTTGCTGGATCCGCACGGAACGAGATCGGTTGTCCTGCCGACCTCCCAGTTTCCCTTTCCTGTGGTAAGAACGGAGTCGTAGACGCCGTAGGATTTCAGAATAAAACCGCCGCGCCATGAAAGCTGAGCGAGAGGTGCGGCGTCCTGAGTCTTCCAGACGACGGCTTCGAGAACGTGTTCTCCGGGATCGAGCGTCAGCGCGTATGTCTGATACTGCCAGTCCTCCACGGTCGACCTATTCGGCCCGCAGGCGACGAACTCGCCGTCGCAGAGGAGATGGAAACGCTCGTCCGCCGAAACGTCTATAAGCACCTCGGGCTTGTCTTTCCCGACGGTAAACCTGTTCCTGAAACGCAGGAACCTCGGCTTTGGGGCGTATATCTCGTCTTTCAGCTCCGGATGCCATATCCACGAGGCCTCGTCGATCGAATCCGTCCGGCGCAGGAGGTTTATGTTGCCTCGCGTATACTCCGGATCGCGCATCACGCGCTCGACCTTTACGTCGGCGTTCGCGAAAAAAGATCCGGCCAAAAGCGACGCGACGACGATCACCTTGTTTTTCATATTTCGATTTCCACTTTTATTCAGAAAACGATAAATTCAGTCTGCCGGACAGAATTTCATCTGCACGAGCCAGCGCCAGATCATTTCCTTCCACTCGGCCGCCGGAGTCCCCGGTTCGGCCTTCGACCAAAGGTCATGACCACGCGTCGCCAAAATATGCATTTCAACGGGGACTTTCATCGCATGGAGTTTCTCGTACATGCGGATACTGGCCATCGGCGTATGGTGATCAGCATCGCCATGCATCAAAAAGACGGGAGGAATTGTTCCTTCGAACTTGAACTCATCATTGGGCTTGGGATACTTGGGACTCCTTAAGACATACGCCGGGAAACATGCAACGACATAGTTGATGTTGCACGGCAGACTGTCAATCTCGTCAATACCCTCATACTTCTTCGTCTCGGAAGATACCGCCATCAAAAGCGCCTGATGCGCGGCGGCAGAAAACCCGTAAAAACCGATTTTATCGGGATTGACGCCATGCTTCGCCGCGCCGGCGCGAACGAGGCGCACCGCACGCTGCGCATCCTGCCATGCGGCGGTAAAGTAGGCTTTTTTCTTTGATCTCCCCGTGCGATAGTGAAGACGCACAACCGTCAATCCTTTTTCAAGAAGCCAATCTTTGAAAAGACCAGACCCGTTGCCTTCGGGGCTCCAGGCACAACGATTATACCCGCCGCCGCACGAAAGGATCATCACCGCATCGGTCGTCTTGTTGGACGGAATGAACCATTCGATAAATGGCTCATTGTACTGATGCTCTTCCATATCCGGCACCTGTCCCTTCGGCCAAAGGTAAATGCGCTCGCCTACCGGCTCTCCGGCCAGGGGATCGACTTTGGCAGGTTCATCTGCGAATATCGCCATGCAAAAAGCGATGCCGGACAGTAATACCATTGATTTCTTCATTTTTTTATTCTCCGAATTTTGTGATTTTGAGATTCTTCGCTCCGACTACGGGAAACTCCCCGTCGCCCCACGGCTGGTGCCATTTAAGGTAGCCGCGGAAACGGTTTTCGGGGTCGCTGACCGCCGTCACCAGCCTCGAGACGAGCGGCAAATGATGGCGGCCGCTCTCGTAATTGATCGAGCCGATTTCCACATTGCACGGCGATTGTCCGTGACCGAAAAGATTGGTGGTCGTCGTCGAGAGAATAACGCGGTTATGCTGGGCGACGATGTGCCCGATGGTCGAAAGATGCGTCGCGTCGTGAAAGACGACCCCCTCCTCGCAGTTATGCACATAAAGATAATTGGCGACAACATGTTCACCGAGAACGATGCCGTAGCGGAAACCCTGCACCGCGACATTGTCGATCACCTGGTTGTCGTTCTGATCGCCCGACATCATCAGCCCCACCGTATGGCACGGGTTGGGCTGGAGAGACTTGCCGAGAAGCGTGTCGCCGACATTGTCGTCAAGGCAGAACTGCGAATCGCGCACGATTGCGCGCGAAGAATTCTGGAGATTCACGCAGCCGCCGCGCGGATACATCACATCCTTGTCGAGATGCGCGCGGAATTCAAGATTCTTTATCGACACGAGCGCGACGGAAAAACGGCCGCGGCAGCTGTCGCCTTCGACTGTCGAGAGGATCGTCCACGGACGGGCGGTAGGGTCGCGCTCCTCCGGGGGCGTCCAGTCGGAAAAGAGACACGTATTGGGCATTCCCATGTTACCGAAACGCGTCGGGGTGTAATTCTGCTTCACCGCCTCCATCGGGCGCACTTGATAGGAATAAAGAAGCTTGCACGGCATCTCGCCCTCGAAAGCGATGTTAAGGCCCTTCTTGGGCGGAATCACCAGCTGCCCGCGGCAAGGCCGTCCGTCGACAAACTCTTTCGCGGGACGCGCGATGCGGTAGCCCTTGGGCGAATAGGGAATTATGATCTTGCCGCCGCCCTGCGCGGCCACCGCGTCGATCGCCGACTGGATAGCCGCCGTATCGTCGGTGACGCCGTCGCCCTTCGCGCCGAAATCGCGGACATTGACCGCACCCTCCGCCGTCAGCGCAAAAGCGAACAGCGCAACGGTATTGACTAACACATTCTTCATTTTTTTCTCCTTATTTCTTTTCTCTTATCTTTCGTTACCAGTCCCTAATCTCTCACCTCACGATACTACGATCGCCTCGGTTGCGTCCGGGGCGATCGGGTCGATGCGAACGGCATTGGCATTGGGCCAATCGTGCAGATTTTCTCCATGGTCGATCGAATCCCAAACGACATAGAGAACATGATCGTCGCCTTCATTCCCCTTTTCAAAAATTACCTTCGTCTGAAAACCTTCATGGCCTGAATAATGAAACGAGATATCACTGATCATACGTGCGAAGGACGATTGGGCTACCCCACCCCCGACTAAAAGTCCGACAAAAAGAGTTCGTAATTTCAGCTTCATAAATAACATCCTATAGTTATTATTATTATTAACAGAAACCTTATAAATTATTATATCCAAATTATATCCAATTACTGAAAATATCGCAACCCTTCATCTTGCTGGTGACAAGACAGAGTAAATGCGACTGCCCGCGAAGCGGGGAGTCGCATTTACTTTGTCATTCTGCCTGGTTGCATTGAATCTGCCTTATCCATAGGGGTTGCATTAACTCTGCCTTAAAGCAAATAACCCTATAATCTGTTGTATACATTGATTATTCACTCCCCATGCCCCCATGGGGGCAGCCAGTCGCATTTAATCTGCCTTGCGAAAATCATATATTACTCTTCTGTTCCGCCAATTCCGACGGAACCAACAAGGAGAAACACAATGAAAAAAGGTAAAAAACACATGGACATCTCTATGCGTTCGCGCATTGAATTCGCGCTCGCTGCGGGACACTCCATAAGAACCATAGCTAGAGACATTGGCGTAAGCCTATCGACTGTCTCTCGGGAAATCAGAAAGCACACCTGCGAAAGTTTCAAAGGATGCTACGGACGAACCAACCAATGCATCCATCGTGCCGACTGTAAACTTTCTGGTGTCTGCAAGGACTGCCCGGGCAACGGTGTCCCGTGCCGCAGATGCAGTTATCGCAACTGCAACAAATACTGCGAAAAAGTGCAGTACATCGATTGCGCCCAGCGCACGAAACGCACGGCCCAGGTCTGCAACGGATGCCCTGACGAGAAAAACTGCCACAAGCGCAAGCTCTTCTATGTTGCCGTGAGGGCTCATGAAGACTACCGGAAAGTCCTTTGCGAACATCGCCAAGGCGCGGCATTGGAGGACTGGGAGCGTCAATACATTGACGAGCTCGTCTCTCCCAAAATAAAGGCGGGCCAGTCGGTTCATCACATCTGCGTCACAAACGCCCCAAAGCTCACACGCAACGAACGCACCATCCAACGCTATGTGAATTACGGCATTCTCTCGGCCAAACGCGGAGACCTCAAAAGAGCCTGCATGATACGCTCTCGTAAAGCGCTCGCCAAGGAGTATCAGCACAAGGTCGAAACAGGATGCTACGTGAATCGCACCTACAAGGACTACGAAAAATTCATTGCAGAGCATCCTGGCATTGGTCCTGTCTATATGGATCTTGTTATCGGTCGTCCTGGCGGTGTCTGCCTTCTGACACTTCATTGGCTCAATGCAGGATTCATGATTGGAATTCTTATCCCCAACAAATGCGCAGAAAGCGTGGTGAATGTCTTTGATCGTCTCTATGAAGAACTTGGACACGAGCTGTTCACACAACTCTTCCAGGTCATACTCACTGATCGCGGCACGGAATTCTCCAACCCCTCACGCATTGAGTTGAATCAAAATGACGTGCGAAGAACATGGGTGTTCTTCTGCGATCCAATGAACTCAAACCAGAAATCGCAACTGGAACGCAACCATGAGCTGGTACGCGAAATCCTGCCTAAGGGCGTATCGTTCGATTCATTGACGCAAGAACAGGCTTACCTTGCTCTTTCCCATGTCAACGCTTACATCCGCTATGTCAATGGGAACCGTACACCATACGAAGTGTTTGAATTCCTTTATGGCAAAGGTATGGCTGCCAAGCTCCATATAGAAAACATTGACCCCAGGGAGGTGATTCTCAAACCGCGTCTCGTCGGCATTGAAATGAAGTAAAGCCCTATCAACACAGCAGATTTTAGACCCAGGCGCATTTACTTGACCGCAAATCAGACTTGCGCAATGGGTTGGGGAGATATTGTCTCAAGGGCTGGCAAAATTATACAAAACACGTCAATCCGAATGCAACCGGATTCAAATCAACGGATTTTTGGCACAGATTAAATGCAACAAGGCAAATTAAATGCACATCATTACACTA
>JAGCJE010000074.1 GCA_017648225.1 Kiritimatiellia bacterium
GAAGGTTCTGCTCGCGAAACCGTCCAAGAACGAATTCGACATTCCGGGAGGCGTGAGAACGAAGGGCGCCGTGACGTCGCTCACCCGTTCCGAGGTTACCCTTGAACTGCCTTATCCGCTTAAAGAGGGCGTGCGTTATCATATCATCGCGCAGGGCGAAGGCGGAACCATGGTTACGGCGGGACTTTGCGCCGCGTCGTTCGTTTATGGAGAAAAGCCGGATGCGGACGATGACGGCGATAGGATTGCCGCGAGAATGACGGGGTTAAGGCGTATTTCGTCCGTCGGTGACGGCAAGGTGCTTTGTGAATTCGGTCACGGTTATTCTCCCGACGGAGGGTTAAGACTTTCGAACTGGAAGGTCTTGATTAACGGCGAAGAGCGAAAGATTCTCGCGCTCGGTCGCCGTACGCGGCTTGAGTGCTACCAGCCTACGGGATGGCCGTTCAAGGGCTATCTGGAGCACTCGATCTTTCTTGATCTCGGCGGGGAACTCAAGAAGGGTGATAACGTCGTCGTTGAGGTTTCGCCCGGCGTGTGCGCAGGAGTTCGTTCGGCCTCTATGCGGTTTGATCCCGCAAAGTCGCTTTCGCAGTCGATCAAGGTCAATCAGGTGGGATATCTGCCCGACTCGCTGAAAGTCGCCTACGTGGGGCGCTGGCTCGGGTCGATGCCCGACTCCGGTGCCGTATCCGCTGAAGCGAAGGCGGAGGGTGCGACAAATTTTTCAAAGGAGGCCTATTATGCCGAAGCGGGAAAAGGTACTCAGGAGGAGCGCGAAAACGCGAGAATAGCGGCGGAGAAGGCGGCTGAGGCCGAGAAAGCGAAGATTGCGACGGCAGCGGCTCCAACATCGCGTAAAAACGATTACGATTCGCTTGCGCCTTACGCCCTTCGACTTCGCGGCGATCGCACGTTCTCGCTTTTGGAAGCAGCGAGCGGGAGGAAGGTTTTTGAAGGTGCGCTTAAGCTCGTGCATAACGGTTTAGATATGGACGGGAAAGCTAATCATTCGGCGGAGAATGTCTACGAGGCTGATTTTACGGAGTTTAAAAAGCCCGGTGTTTATGTTCTTTCAGTTGATGGCGTCGGTAGATCCCTGCAGTTTGAGATTTCAGCCGATGTCTATAAAAAGGCGTTTCTCGCCCAGGCGCGCGGTATTTACCTCCAGCGCTGCGGTTGCGAGATTGATCCCAAACTTTCTGGAGGTTGGGAGCGAACGGCTTGTCATAACAAAGGTATAATAACAACGACTGTCCAGCGTCATTCGGCGGGTGAGTGGGGAGATTTTACCGATAATATGGAGATGGTTCCGAATATGGATTATCATTCGGTCAATCTTCGCCGCAAGAAGGTCGAGAACGATCCGTCGCGCCTAAAGCCGGAATTTAAACTTGTCGGGAAAACGAAGCGGGTTTCCGATGCGGCGTTCAAAGAGGTTTTTGCCTGCGGCGACGATCAGACGCACAACGGCGTTGAAACATCTCCGATCGCGTTTGATCCCGATAAGGGTCTGACGTTCTCGTTTATGGTGCGCCGCGACGATTCTCTCGCCGGGAACAATTGGGGCGGACAGCTCGTTCGTATCGGGGAAGGCAGGAATCTCTTCGCGATTTGGGTGAACTGGGGCGTAGTCAAATTCCATCCGAAGTTTTCTTTGAGAATCAACGACAAGAAATGGCATCGCGTCGTCGTTCGCATTTCTCCCGCCGACGCCAGCAAAAAACATCCCGTCGACGTGTTTTACGACGGACAGCGCTGGGGCGGCATGACCGCGAGCGTCGATCTGACGAAGCCCCAGAAGATCGAATTCGCCAAGGCTTCGGGCGCGGCCGAGGGATTGTACAC
>JAGCJE010000075.1 GCA_017648225.1 Kiritimatiellia bacterium
CGTTTTTCACAATAAAGAGGAAATAACAATGGTCTACTCGACAGAGGTACAACATCAGTGCCCTCTTATGAAAGGGTGCAATCACGGTCCCGCGCCGATTCCTGAAGAGGGTAAGTGGGTGCAGGCTAAGCAAATTAAAGACATCAGCGGTTACACGCACGGCGTAGGCTGGTGCGCTCCCCAGCAGGGCGCGTGCAAGCTCTCGCTTAACGTTAAGAACGGCATCATCGAAGAAGCCCTCGTCGAGACGATCGGCTGCTCCGGCATGACCCACTCCGCCGCTATGGCTTCCGAAATTCTCGTCGGCAAGACGCTTCTCGAAGCGCTCAATACCGACCTCGTCTGCGACGCGATCAATACCGCGATGCGCGAGCTCTTCCTCCAGATCGTCTACGGTCGTACTCAGAGCGCGTTCTCCGAGGGCGGTCTCGTTATCGGCGCCGGCCTTGAGGATCTCGGTAAGGGTCTTCGCTCCATGGTCGGTACGATGTACGCGACGAAGGATAAAGGTCCTCGCTACCTCGAGATGACCGAAGGCTACTGCACGCGCATGGCCGTCAACAAGGAAGGTGAAGTTACGGGTTACGAGTTCGTTTCGCTCGGTAAGATGACCGACTTCATCAAGAAGGGCATGACCCCGAACGAGGCGTGGGAGAAGTCTAAGGGCACCTACGGCCAGTTCGAAGGCGCTGCTAAGTACATTGATCCGCGCAAGGAATAAGGAGGAATTTATCATGGCATGTGCTAAGAAGAAATGTTGCGCGAAGAAGGCCGCTCCTAAGGCTGCCGCCGCCGCTGAGAAGTTGTTCGAGGGTTATGAGCGTCGTGAGGCGAAGATTCTCGCCGCTCTCAAGCCCTACGGCATCAAGTCCATCCTTGAGTGTAAGGAAATTTGCGACAAGGCCGGTATCGATCCTTATAAGATCGTCGAAGAAACTCAGCCTATCTGCTTCGAAAACGCCAAGTGGGCCTATACGGTCGGCGCGGCGATGGCGATCAAGAAGGGTTGCGTAAAGGCTAAGGACGCCGCCGCTGAAATCGGCGTCGGTCTTCAGGCTTTCTGCATCACCGGCTCCGTAGCTGAGAACCGTCAGGTCGGCCGTGGTCACGGTAACCTCGGCGCGATGCTTCTCGACGATGCGACCGAGTGCTTCGCGTTCCTCGCTGGTCACGAGTCGTTCGCGGCCGCTGAAGGCGCCATTAAGATCGCTCTTAACGCCAATAAGGTTCGTAAGACGAATCTTCGCGTTATTCTTAACGGTCTTGGTAAGGACGCTGCTTACATCATCTCCCGTATCAACGGCTTTACCTACGTGAAGACCCAGTTTGACAACAATACCGAGAAGGTGAAGGTCGTTTCCAAGAAGGCGTTCTCCAAGGGGCCCCGCGCCGCCGTCAACTGCTACGGCGCCGACAACGTCCCCGAGGGCGTCGCGATCATGCGTCTCGAGAACGTCGGCGTTTCCATCACCGGCAACTCCACGAACCCGACGCGCTTCCAGCATCCCGTCGCCGGCACCTACAAGAAGTGGTGCATCGAGAACGGCAAGAAGTACTTCTCCGTCGCTTCGGGCGGCGGTACGGGCCGTACACTCCATCCCGATAACATGGCCGCCGGTCCTTCCAGCTACGGCATGACCGACACCATGGGCCGCATGCACTCCGACGCTCAGTTCGCGGGCTCCTCGTCCGTTCCCGCTCACGTTGAGATGATGGGTCTCATCGGTATGGGCAACAACCCGATGGTCGGCGCCACCGTTGCCGTCGCCGTTGCGGTCGAAGAGAGCTTCAAGAAGTAAGCTCTCCTGCGCCAAGCGGAAAAAGGAGACCGTTTTCACGGTCTCCTTTTTTATTATATGATGATTGAAAAGACGCAGCCTTCTCCCGGCGAGGACGCGACTGAAACCTCTCCGCCGTGAAGCTGGGCGATATGCTTTACGATGGCGAGCCCCAGTCCCGTTCCGCCTTTTTCTCTGCTACGGGCCTTGTCGACCCGGTAGAACCGTTCAAAGAGACGTGGCAGATGCTTTTTCTCTATGCCGACGCCGTTGTCGGCGACCGTTATTTTCGCGCGGCCGCCCGTCGCTTCGAGCGACAACTCTATTGTACGGGAACCTGAATACTTAAGAGCGTTTTCTATGAGGTTGAGAAGAGCCTCTTCGATGAGCGCGGCGTCGCACGCGGCCTTGACGTTTTCGTTCTTGAGAAGTACTAGCCCGACGCCCGCGGTAGCAGCCTTGGGCTTCATAAGCGTAAAAACGTTTTTAAGGACGTCGGCCAGGTTGCACACGGCGAATGCGCGTTTCGCCTCGTCGCTCGTGTGCTCGATCCGCGCAAGGGCGAGGATGTCTTGGGCAAGCTTGTCGAGGCGCACGGATTCGTTCTTCAGGATGGCGAGCATCGCCTTGCGGTCGGAGTCGTTCAGGTTCTCGCCGTCTTCGAGAAGGTCGACCGCGCCGAGGATTCCCGTCAGCGGGGTGCGTATTTCATGAGTGAGATTCGAGATGAAGTCGCGTCTGAATTTTTCCAGTTTGCGCATCTCTTCGATGAGCTTCTCTTTCGTGTCGCGCTCGCTGACCAGTTGGGCGAACCTCGCTCTTGTGCGGCGGAAGAAGTGGTAGACGACCGCGGCCGTAACCGCACCGATCGCTGCGGCAAGAATAAAGCCGGGCGCTGAAGGTGAGTTGAGAATGGAATCTGCAAGTATCATCGGAAGTTTGCCGTTTTTAACTGCTGTCTAGAATATGATAGCATATTTAGAGTCAAAGTGGTATAATCGTTGCCAACAGCGCGTAACTGACACGTCGCGGTCGCGTAAAGGGACGGCAATGCGCGGATAAGGAGTTTAATTATGAACAAGGAGTCCGAAAGTAAGGGCTACGGATTCGGAACCTTCCAGGGTGTGTATACTCCCAGCATACTGACGATCATCGGCGTTGTCATGTATCTGAGGTTCGGCTGGATGTTGGGTAATGTCGGCCTTACGACCTCGCTTGTCATTGTCACTATCGGCAGCATCATAACGCTTCTGACGGGACTCTCGATTTCAGCTCTCGCGACAAACATGCGGATGAAGGGCGGCGGCGCCTATTTCATGCTTTCCCGTTCGTTTGGAGTGGAGGCCGGCGCCGCGATGGGATTGCCCCTCGCGCTCGCTCAGGCGATCGCGGTTTCATTTTACGTGGCGGGCTTCTCGGAAGCGTTCGTAAACTCTTCTATTCCGTTCGTCGGCTCGTGGGATGCGCGTTACGTCGGGTTCGCTACGTTGACGGTTCTCGCGGTCGTCTCTTCGCTGTCGGCGGATATCGCACTGAAATCCCAGTACTTCATCATGGGTGCGATAGCTTTTTCGCTCGTCTCATTCTTTATGGGATCGCCTCCTGCATCGCTTTCGCCTGTTGCACCCGAAGCCGTGCCGCCGCCGCTCGGGTTCTGGCCTGTTTTTGCCGTATTCTTTCCCGCGGTCACGGGAATTCTTTCCGGTGTCGGGATGTCGGGCGATCTGAAGAATCCCGCCCGATCGATACCTCTTGGGACCATCGCCGCCGTTCTTACCGGATTTGCCGTTTATATGGCCGTTCCGATTTTCCTTTCCGGTTATGTTTCCGACAGCGCGGTTCTCAGAACGGACTCGATGATTTTCACGAAATGCGCCAGGTGGGCTTTTTCGATTCTGCTCGGCGTCTGGGCGGCTACGCTCTCAAGCGCTGTAGGGAGCTTTCTTTGCGCGCCGCGCGTTTTTCAGGCGCTTGCGCGCGACAGGATACTGCCCGGGGTTTTCGCGCGCGGCTGGGGCAAGACGGACGATCCACGTTTCGGCTCGTTCTGCTGTTTCGCGCTAGCGGCAGTTTGCCTCTGGTTCGGAGACATAAACGCCATAGCCCCCGTTTTGACGATGTTCAACCTTTCGACGTATGCGCTTTTGAATCTTTCGGCCGCTCTGGAAAGCGCGATGGGCAATCCTTCATGGAGGCCGACGTTCAAGGTGAAGTCTTCGTTTTCCTTTCTGGGTTTCGTTATGTGTGTCGTGGCGATGTTCATGATAAGCCCCGGCTGGACTTTCGTCGCGCTGGGATGCGAAATGTTCATCTTTTGGATTGTAAAGCGCCGTGCGCTTAACGCGCGCTGGGGTGATATGCGTACGGGGCTCTGGGTTTCGCTCGCCAGAGTCGCGATGTTCAAGCTTGACGGAATAAAGAGCGATTTGAGGAACTGGCGTCCGGACGTTCTTGCGTTCACTGAGCTGCCGCTGAAATCGACCGATGTCGTGGATCTTGCGCGCGCGATTTCCGGGGGACGCGGGATGGTGACCCTGGCTTCAGTCGTGCCGAAGGCGGCAGGTTCGGTCGACCGGCTTAAGGAACTGTCCGACATTCTGCGCGCGACGGCTGAAAAGCGGCGTCTTCTGGCGTTTCCCCGCGTTCTTGCGTCAGACGATCCTTTTGCGACGATGTACACGATGATCAACGCATACGGTTTCGGACCCTTTGTTCCCGATACGATACTTGTCGGCGTCCCGATGAAGGAACCCCAGTTGAGATCGATAAGCGCGCTCGCGTCATTTATCGCCGAGCGCCGTAGAAGCGCCGTTTTCGTCCGCGAAAGACAGGGCGTCCCCGTTTCGGACAAAATGGCTTCCCGCGTCGACCGCATCGACGTATGGTGGCGCGGTCAGAATCAGAACGGTCCTTTCATGCTCGCGCTGGCGAGCCTTATGGCCCAGTCTTCCGAGCGTAAGACGCGTATCCGTCTTTGTCAGATCGCCGAAAGTGGCGTCGATCCCGCCGAGGCGCGGAAACTCCTTTCCGATTTTCTTTCCTCCTCCCGCGTTGAGGCTGATGTTCTTGTCGTATCTTGCGCCTCCGCGAAATCACCCGTGTCGGTGATAGCGGAGGAATCCGCCGACGCCAGGTATACCTTTATTGGATTGAGACCTCCGAGGGAACTGGAGACGCCTGAAAGCTACGCTGATTATTTCAGGCAGATGCGGGAGGGGACGGCGCCATTGCCGTCGGCCGTCTTTACTCTTGCGGCGGATGGCGTGGACTTCAGACAGATATATTCCGAGTAGATTGCGGCGTGATTTGAGATTGACTCAAATTGAGTAAAATTGATAAAATTACAACGCTTCATCTGTGAGGGCGGGTGCTTTCGAGACGGAGCGTTAAGTTACACTGAAGGAAAATAAAGATGGAAATCTATGTTGGTAACCTCGCTTATGCGACGACCGACGATGGTCTCAAAGCGGCGTTCGCAGCATTCGGCGAAGTTACCGCCGTTCGTGTCGTAACCGATCGTATGACCGGTCGCAGCAAAGGATTCGGCTTCGTTACGATGCCCGACGCCGCTCAGGCTCAGGCCGCTATCGACGCCCTTAACGGACACGAACTTGACGGGCGCACCGTGCGTGTCAACGAGTCCCAGCCCAAGCCCCGTGAAGAACGTCGCGGCGGATTCGGCGGCGGACGCGGCGGCTTCCGCGGTGGCGATCGTGGCCCTCGTCGCGAAACCCGCTGGTAATCGGTTTTGGTCCGATTGAAATAAAACAGGGGCGCGGAACGAAAATCCGCGCCTCTGTTTTATTGTTTGATTGCGCAGATTATTGACATTTGAGGAATAAAAATGTAAAATTCAAAGCGTTGAATGTCGTTTGAATGTTAAATTCGCGACGTTGGTTGGCGGTTTTCAACGAAAAAGAAAAGGAATGGAAAATGAAAAGAATTTTATTTGTTGCTGTCGCGTTATGTTTCGGCGCCGTTTACGGAGCGGAGGCGGTCATAAGGGTCGAGGGGAAGAATCCTCCGACTCAATGTATGAAAACATACACTCCTCTTTCGCTTAACGTGATTACGCCCGTCGGGCTGCCGTGGGGTTTTGATTGGGATGTTAAAGGTCTGCAGGCAGGAGGTTGGAACTGGGTTGAGAATTGCGACGGTGTTCAGATCGGTTTTATTAACACGGCCGACTGTGTTCGCGGACTTCAGATCGGCGGTATCAATATTACGCGCAGGATGTACGGCGTACAGATCGGCTTCGTTAACGTGATCGAGGATAATGACATTCCCTTTGTTCCGATCATCAACTGGTATTTCTAAGTGTAATCCAAATAAAACGCAAAGGCGAGGAGGTATTATGAAAATCATTTCGATGAGGAGTCTGATTATGGTTGCGCTTGCCTCGGTTGCGACCGCATCCGGCGCTCAACAGACCACCACCACGACGGTTGTCAAAAACGTGACCACAACGGTGGTCGAGTCTGTTTCGGTGGAGCAAGAGAATCCGGCCCCTAAGAAAATCGCCGTATTCGTCCAGAATCGTACCCGCCTTGCGGGGATGGACGACGAGGTCGACGGTGTCCGCGACCGTTTAAGCGCGGCGCTTGCGGAGATCGATGGGCTGTCTGTCATGGATTCGGCGCAGGTTGCAGACACCTTTCGCCGTTACAAGGTTACGGTCGGTGAGGAGAGGTCAGGATCGGTCTCCGGAATTTTTTCCGGGGGTTCCGTTTCCGCGATTTCAAAAATGCTCGGCTGCGATTATATCGCGGCGGCAACGATAGTCAACGCGAGCGTGGCGAACCGGAATATCGGCGGCCGCCTCGCATCCGTCTACACCGTCAGAATGACTTTGAAGATAATGGATTCTACTGGTGCCAGCGTTGACGGCATGCCGACATGGACTCGTCAGATGCCGATACTTGATGCGGTCGACGATCCTATGAATTATTATCAGACGCTTTTCGATCAGTGGTCCAGCGATGTAACCGCCGCTGTGGCCCAGAAGTCTCTCAAGTGGCGCAAGCCCTCTCCGGTCGCGGACGGTCTTGTAAGTTTCTACATCTCGACCACAATAGACAAGACCGTCGCCGAGCTTGAAAGTCAGACAAAAGGCGCGAACGGCGAGCTGCTACAGGAATTGCGTCGCATAGCGGGAGGAGTTACCGTTGAAATAGACGGTGCTGTCATCGGTTCATCGCCTGGCCCGCTGAAAACGACGCCCGGACTTCATCAGATGCGCATTACACGTCCGTGGATGAATCCGTACACCGCTACCGTTCTCATAAACGAGGGGTCTTCCTTCGATGTCGCGCTCGAGATGAGCGAAGAGGGAATGCGTAAATGGGGTTCCGTGGAAGCTCTTCGGGCGGATTTGGCGAAGCGTTATGCCGATGCCGCCCGTGAACGCGGCGTACGCATCAATGTTGACACGTCCAATTGGCGTGACGTGGGCAATTCCGGTGTTCGCGTAATAGGGGACTGATATCCATGAAACTCGGAACTGTCGCCCGTATGGCGGCGCTGGCCGCCGTTTGTGGATGCGTCTCCGTTGACGAGGAGGCTAAAAAGGCGGTTGACGCCTTGCGCACCGGCAATTGCGCCGTTGCAGAAAAGTGGAGCGCGGATTTGGCGGACGACAGTTTTTATTCCGCTAATCTCGGTCACGTCGAAGCGGGGCGCGTTGCGATGCTGGCGGGCAAATACTCTGAAGGGTCTCGCCGTTTCCGTGCGGCTGTGGATTCCGCGGTAGACCGGACAGAGGCTTCTCCGAAATTGAAAATGGGCGATCTCGCGAATACGGCGATGGCTTCGGTTGTCACCGATGACCGTACGCGCGAGTATTATCTGCCGCCGTACGAGATCAATATGGCGCTTACATACGGCATAATGACTCAACTGCTCGAAGGGCGGCGCGATTCCGCGCTTGTAGACGCCCGGCTTGCTGTTTATGTCCAGGATTCTTTTGCCGGGCTTTACGGCTCTGATGTAAAAATGGATTCTGACGGTATTGATTCTCAGTCTAAAAGCATCATCGACGAGCAGAACGCCGCGCTGGAATCCATGATTGCATCGACGCGCAATTCCTGGGAGAATCCTTTATTGTGGTGGCTGACCGGAGTCCTCTTCGAGGCTGACGGCGATGCCAGCGCCGCCTGGCAGAGTTACCGCAAGGCGGCGGCCATCATGCCGGGCTGTCCGTTCTTCGCCAAAGATTCCTCTCGCGCGGACGGACATACGACGCCGCGTCAGGGACGGGCTAAGTTGGTTGTGATTTACGAGCAGGATTTCGTTCCCATGCGCGAATCGCTTAAAGTCCCTGTGCCGATCTATACCGGGTTTTCCATCGATATTCCAAAATACGGCGATTCGGGGATAATTCCGGAGACCGTTTCGGTCCACAACGGAACCGCGAATTCGGCTGCGTTTGCGGCGCTAGACGTCCGTTCTCTGGCGGCGCGCGATCTGAAAGATCAGCTTCCCGGCATTATCGTCCGGAACATAACGCGCGCTGCTGCGCAGGCCGGCGCGCAGGCCAGTGTGAACGCCGCCGGAAACCAATACGCCCAGATTGCGGTTTTTGCGGGCAATATGATAGTTTCGGCAATTCGCAGGGCTGACACCCGCAGCTGGATTACATTGCCGGCCGTGCAGCATGTCTGGTGCGATGATGATATGGCGGCGGGATGTTATGAGCTTTCCGTTGTCGTTAACGGGAATGTGATTCCCGTGAAGGTTACGCTGGCGCCCGGGGAGACCCGTCTTGTGTGGGTCGCCAGGACAGGGAATGTATTTCATGGAGCTTCGGCCAACATAGGCGGAAGGGGCTCAGCAACTGCGGATTTAAAAGGAAAGGAGATTCAATATGTCGTTCAGTAAGGTTTTCGCGTTCACGACGGTGGCCGTTCTTGTCGGATGCGTCGAAACGTCCGGTACTCGCGTCACGGTCGATACTCACGCCGGAGAAGCTTCGGTTTTCGAGGGTTCCGCGAGACTTTCGAATCGCGTTAAAGTCGTACGCACGACCTATGGTGAACTTGGCGGGGGCATTAAAAAGGCCTCGGTGACGATTCAGTCGCTCACGCACCGTCGTCAACATCTGCAGGCCCGCATGGTGTGGCTTGATGCGGAGGGTGTCGCGATCGACCCCGACGCCAAGCCGTTCAGGTCGATAATACTGGACGGGCAGGATACTCATGTCTTTACAGGGGTGGCGCCAAGCGCGAAAGCCAGCGTAGCTAAAATGGTTATCCGTGAAAACGATACCGCCGAGTGATGAGGCGGGCAATATTGAAAACATAAAAGGAATAAAGTTATGAATACCGCAAAATTGTTTTTTTTGACCGTATCTGTCGCCGTGCTGGCGAGCGGCTGCCAGAGTATAACCGCCAGGGAAACTCAGCTTGACCGCAAAGCCATGACGGCGGCGCTTGAGCCGCAGGACGTCCGTCGCACGGTCGAGAAGATGGTAGATTCGATGCTGGTCGACCAGGAATTTATCGCCGAAATCGGCGGCACTCGGCCTGTATTGGATATCAGCGGAATAAAGAATCGCTCTTCCATGCATCTCGACATGGCTTCCATAACATCGTCCATCCGCACAAAGCTGTTGCGTTCGCGTCGCTTCCGCTTTATGGACTGGTCGACGTCAGCCGAAGATCTGCAGATGATGAACGATCAGGCGCTCAACGGCATGACCGATCCGGCCAAGGCGGTTCGCGCGGGTCAGCAATCCGCCGCTCAGATGTACCTATACGGCGAGCTTACCGAGATGCGTCAGCATGTCAACGGAGTTACGGACCGTTACTACAAGTTCACGCTCAATCTCAAGGATCTGCGGACGGGCGAACTTGTTTGGAGCGACGAACAGGAGATACGTAAACAGCAGGAGACTTCGACCTTCGGTTTTTAACGGAGAACAGAGGCTTCCCGTCCTGTTGTTATGGGCGGGTTTTTACGTTATGCTCCCGCGCCATTTGAGGCGGGGGCTTTTTTTGAGATAGAATCATTGACGCAAAATGACGAATTATGATAACATTTTATAAAAAACAACCATTATAACGCGATATGATCTGCGATACGATTCTTGATGCTGTCGGCCATACGCCGCTTGTGAGGCTCGGAAGGATGACGACGCCCGATATGGCCGAAATACTTGTAAAATTCGAAGCCCTCAACGTCGGCGGTTCGATTAAAACGCGTACCGCGCTCAATATGATCCGCGACGCCGAGGCGAAAGGGCTTTTAAGGCCTGATTCGGTCATTGTCGAGCCGACGAGTGGCAATCAGGGTATCGGGCTGTCTTTAATCGGCGCGGTAAAAGGATATAAAACGATAATCGTGATGCCGGACTCGGTGAGCGAGGAGCGTCGTAAACTAGTCAGGCATTACGGCGCCGAGGTTATTCTCGTCCACGACGCGGGAAATATTGGAGACGCGATAGCCGAGTGCGCCGCGATCGCACAACGCATGGCGAAGGAAAATCCGAAGGTGTTCGTCCCGGAGCAGTTTTCGAATCCTGCCAATCCCGCCGCGCATCGTCACGGAACGGCGCTCGAGATAATGGAGCAGGCGGCGCGTCCGATTCACGGCTTTTGTTCAGGAGTCGGCACGGGCGGAACGTTGAGCGGTATAGGCGAAGTGCTGAAAGCTCAGAATCCCTCGATAGAAATCTGGGCTGTCGAGCCGAAGAACGCGGCGATTCTCGCGGGAGGCACGGTTGGCACTCATCTTCAGATGGGTATCGGTGACGGCTTGATACCCGACAATCTCAATACGCAGATTTATTCGCATATATGCGTCGTTTCCGACGAGGAGGCGTTGGCATGCGCCCGTGATTTGGCCCGCAAAGAGGGTCTTCTGGCTGGAATTTCCGGAGGAACGAATGTTTTTGCCGCGCTTAAGCTTGCTAAGCGGCTTGGCCCCGGCAAGACGGTTGTAACCGTCCTTCCCGACACGGCAGAGAGGTATTTTTCAACACCTCTTTTTGATGAAGGAGAATGATAGTTTTTAACATGAAACCGATTCCGCTTAAAAAAAAGTGGGACCCCCTTGCGCGTTGACGGGAATTTTGGTATACTAATTGAGTTTTCGTCTCAAAAGAGGCCACTTTAGCTCAGTAGGTAGAGCACATCCTTGGTAAGGATGAGGTCGACGGTTCGATTCCGTTAGGTGGCTCCATTCGGGGCGGTGTAACAAGAAGATAAACAACTCACAGGAGTCAGAAAAATGGCTAAGGAAACATTCGAGCGCGGCGGCAAGCCGCACGTGAACGTCGGCACGATCGGCCACGTCGACCACGGTAAAACCACTCTTACGGCCGCTATCACCCACGTCCAGTCCCTCAAGGGCCTCTGCGACGAAATCAAGTACGACCAGGTCGCCAAGGCTTCCGAGTCCGCCGGCCGTCGTGACGCTACCAAGATTTTGACGATTGCTTCGTCTCACGTCGAGTACGCCACCGAGAACCGCCACTATGCTCACGTTGACTGCCCCGGACACGCC
>JAGCJE010000076.1 GCA_017648225.1 Kiritimatiellia bacterium
AAATAGTCGCAGCTAAACTGCGAAATGCCGCGTCCGATCGCCACCTTCTCGCCCAGCTCCGCGAGAACAGCGTCCTTGCGATGAGTAGACCAAATTTCACCCCACGCAAGAACCTCAACGCCTTTAAGATGATTAGTCCCGAACGGAAAAACAAAACCGTTTTCGAACCTGCACCAGAACGAATCCTGCCAAACACCGGTGATATTCCAGGCGTTCACATACATCTCAGTTTCATTGACCGTCTCCAATTGCGACGCGCCCGGCCTCGCGGCAAACATCATCGGCGACGCGGCATTCGTTGTGTTGTTGGTCTTCAAGCTGCCATGAAGATAGAACGAAACGCCGCAAGCCAACAGAACAGCTTTTGCAACCATCGGCACACCGCCGCAGATTGCCGACATCCGCTTCAGCTCGCGGCGAATCGCGCCAAACAGCGCAATGAAAAGAAGTGCCGCGACACACCATAGTCCAATCTTCAACAATAAAGTCTCGCCGAACATGTGCCTCACCTCACAATGATGCGAAACGGCAAATCAAACCGCGAATACGACACACGCTCGGAACCAGACGAAACGCCGCGTCGAACAACCCTGACAAGATCCCAAGCCTCGTCAATCAAAGGCTCCGGAAAGACTTGATCCAAAACCACAAGCCGCCCATCCGTCATTAAAGCCCGACTGCCCAAGCGTCCCGGGATCAAGCGAAAGCGCCATTCCAGCTTATGTTGGCCAGAGCCTAAATCTCTCGCCACCGCAAGATTAGAGGCGCAATCCTTCAAAAACATCTTTCCGCACATCCAACCCAACGAAACGCCAACCTCATCACAACTCAGCGCACCATCACCATCAGCATCTTTCCCGAACTCGACAGCAACAGTATTATTCGTCAACGCTGCATTTTCCAACATTACGCAAAACCAGTTCCCACTCATCGAACCAGCCGCAAAAACCTCATTCGTCGAAGCCTCGCCGTCAGCATATCCCTCGTCACCCGGACGCGGCAAAGTATTCTTCACCGCATACGCAGAAGAAGTTAAAAAAGCGAGAGCTATAACAAGGAATTTCATTACTGTATATTTTACCATAAAAAGCATTCCGTTCGTTCGCCTTGCTCACGAAGGAATGGAAATTCAGCGCTGCTGTCATCACCCCAACCAACCACCGCATTTTGAGAAATGCGGTGGTAAGAATCTCACCCAACAACCGAACATTACGACCAACGCCAACAAATCAAAGTTCCCCCTTATTTTCCTTCACTTTTTACACCAGGGGGACAGTCCACCTTGATATTAAAATGAGTGGAGAAGTTAACTCCTCCACTCATCCGATCAGAACTACGGCGACCTATATCAGACGACGACTTCCCAGCCGTTGCGGCAGTAATCGCGTTTGAGCGGAATTCCGTGTCCAGTGCCGTTGGCGAACTCCATCTTGTCGGGATCCCAGTCGAAACCGGTGTCGTAGACGTAACTCATGTTACAGAGCTGACAGAGAACGGCTCCGCGCGCGCCGACTTCGGCGGGAGAAATCGTCTCCTTGCGGGAAATCGCACACTCGACAAAGTTAAGCACCTGGTTTTCGCTCTTGTAAAGCTGGACGGGGGCATTGTCGAGGGAATAAATGCGCTTGATGTCGGCGATAGCCCCCTCGAGCCCGGAGTCCTTCTTGACGGACGCGGCCGTTCCGTAATCGGCTCCGGTGTAACCCGCTTTAAGAACGCATCCTTCTAAAGCGCCAAGCTTATCGATCGCTTTACGCACGGCGGGAGAAGGCTTTACCGCCGCACCTTCCCATACGGCGATTTTTCCTCGATTTACCGCCACTACGCCCTTCGTGCCGTAGAAAACGGTACCCCAGACGCCGAAAGGCCCGTGATAAAGCTCGACATCGCCGTAAGGCTTTTTAAAGAGCATTTTCATTCCGTATTGACGGCGGCCGCCGTGATAGAGATTTACGGAATGAGGTTCGGTTGAACAGATGACGCGATAAGGCCCGGACTTGTCGAGATCAAGCCCCCACTGCGCGATGTCGAGATGGTGAGCGCCCCAGTCGCCGTTGTATCCGAGACCCGTTTCGTCGTCGAAGCGCCAGAACATCGGATACCAGCTGTGAACGCCGGGAACCTTCGCGTTCTTGTAATCGGCTGGCGCGAGCCTGTTGGAATAGGGTCTATATTTCGACGGACCGAGCCACATGTCCCAATCAATATTGGGATTAGGACGGCTTTCCTCGGCAGCCTTCTCGGGATCCTCAAAGAACCTGAACGGATGCGAAGGTCCGCCGAGTTTCTTTCCGGCGATGCCGTAGTTGGCGTCGACATAAAGAACATCGCCGATAAAGCCGTTTCTTACGACCATGGCGGCCGTCCTGAAAACATCCCAGCTGCGCTGCATGGAACCGCACTGGAAGATGCGGCCGTACTTCTTCTGGGCCGCGATGATCTTGCGCGATTCGTCCACGTTATAGGTGAGCGGCTTCTCGCAATATACGTCCTTTCCGCTTTTCATCGCTTCGACCGCGATGTACGTATGCCAATGATCGGGTGTCGCGATGACGACGAGATCGATCGAGGGGTCGGCGATCACCTCGCGGAAATCGGTGCAGTGGCGGCACGCGGGCTGCTTTACGGAATTTTTAGCATACTCCCTGTCGACATGCGCCGCGCCCGTTTTCGCGCGCACCTTGTCGCAGTCGCAAACGAGCGTCACGCGGCAGAGATCGGGCATGTTGTAGCATGACTTTTCGGAGCCCCAGCCCTTCTTCGCGCCGACGAACTGCGGC
>JAGCJE010000077.1 GCA_017648225.1 Kiritimatiellia bacterium
AAGCCGATCTGGTATCCTGCCGAGGCCGAAATTACGGTTAAGGACGGTGTGACTACGATTACATACGAGGACAGCGTTGTTGAAGTTCCCGAGTATTATACCGTTACGAGCGCACCTGCCGATGAAGGCGGATATACTGTAAAGCTCACGCTCAACGACCTCGCGACACCGCGTATCGCCAATAAGGTCGCGGACGGTGAAGTCGAAACACCCGCCATCAAGATCGACGGCGATAAGGTTAAGATTCACCTTGAGGGTACTTACTCGACGCTCTACTATACGCTCGAAACTTCCGAGAAGATCGGTGATGGCGAGTCGTGGACCAAGGCCGAAGGTGATTGGTCTGAAGATAAGTCGGGCTTCGAGTTCACGATTACAGACGGCGAAAAGACTCCTTCGCGCTTCTTCAGAGTCGGAGCGACTTCTGACGAAACAGCGTCCAACGAGTAATCGCTTACATTAATTCAACTAATGCGAAGCCCGTGACTTATTTGTCGCGGGCTTCGTATTTTTCTTGAAAAGAAAGATCATAACAACGAGGGAACCTGACCGCATCCCGTGTATTTTATCGTCTGCGGGATGAATTTCATCTGAAATATGGTATAATTTACGGCGATGAAATGTGAAATGTGTCATGAGAATGACGCCGAGAGCGCGATTCAGATAATGCGCGACGGCGTCGAGGATGAATTGTACGTCTGTCGCGATTGCGCCAAGGCGGAGAGACTGCGTCGTCAGAAAAAGAGCCAGCGCACCCGAAAGATGCCTTCGCTTCCGCCGGGCGTCTCCATGTCGGTTACCCAGATCGGGGGCGATGAGCCACCGCCTCAGATCATCGAGGCGATTATGAACGCTATGAGCGGGGTTGTCTCCGGTATCGACAAGGCCGCAAAGGCCATTAAAGAGAAAGCGCCTGAGATGGTCAGTCTTTCGCTCAAGGGTGTAGACAAGCGTCTGTGCGTCGCAGAGGGTCTTCAGCTTGAAGGGCTTTTTCTGATTGGCGAAATCGAGGCTGTCCGCCGCGCTCTTCATGCGCTTGATATGGATCTCGCGGGCTACCAGATTGACGGCGTGAACGAGGCCGGCCACGTATATAAGCTTAAATATTCCTGCAGCGCCGACCGCGCAGAGCGGGTGCGCGATGAAATTATCGCGCAGGAGCTCAACGCCCGAATCAGGCTTTTTGAGGAAATGCCGCGCGTTTTCGGCGATTCGCTTTGCCGCGCGCTCGCGATTTTGAAGAATGCACGGCTTCTTTCGTCGGGAGAACTGTTCGATCTTCTTTCTCCCCTCAGACTCGCGGCGATGGAAAAGATGCTGGACGGAATAACTTTGAGAGGCGTAGAGTCTCTGATAGCTTCGATCGATATTTACAACAAGGAAGATACGCTGGATCAGCGTCAGCGCGACAAGATCGACGCCGCGCGCGCCGATGATATGAACAGCCGTTTTGAAGACGTCGTGATTAACGACAGAGCGGAGGGTAGATTTCTGTGAATGTGATGTTTTCAAAAAATGCGCTTGATGCGCTCAACGCGTCCCAGAGCTGCGCGAGGCAGCTGGGCCACGATCATGTCGGATGCGAGCATATCCTGCTTTCGATTCTGGCGATTCCGAAATGTCAGGCCTCGGCCAGATTTGAGAAACTCGATCTTAAATTGGACGAACTCTCCGAGTCGATGAAGACGATGATCGCTTCGCCTTCGGACGCGCTTCTTCAGCGAGGCGCTCTGCCGCTCACGGCGAGAACGCGCAAGGTTCTCCAGATTGCCGAAATGCTTGCCGGGAAGGGTAATGCCGTCGATACGGTCAATCTTGTCGCCGCAATGCTTCGCGAGGGCGAGAACGCCGCAGCTCAGCTTCTTTTCAACGCCGGCGTCACGCTTGATAATTTCATGGCGGCGGGAACGCAGGGGGGATCAGGTAAAGGCGAAGGCGAAGGTAAAGGCGGAGGCGAAGGTGAAGGTGAAGGTGAAGGGGCAGGCGAAGAGGACGAGGAGATTTCCCAAGAACCTAAGCATAAGCCTGTTAAAACTCCGACCGTTAACGCTTTTGGCCGCGATTTGACCGAATTGGCGAGACTTGGCAAGCTCGACCCCGTAATCGGCCGCGCGAAGGAGCTTAAGCGGATAATCCAGATTCTTTCGCGCAGATCCAAAAACAACGCCGTCCTGATCGGCGAGGCCGGCGTCGGCAAGACCGCCGTCGTAGAAGGTCTCGCCCAGGCGATTCACCGTGGCGAAGTTCCAGAGAAGATGCAGTCGAAGCGCGTTGTGGCGCTCGATATGGCCCGAGTCGTCGCAGGTACGCAGTATCGCGGACAGTTCGAGGAGCGTCTTAAAAAGATCATCGACGAGACGTCGCGCAGCGGCGATATAATTCTCTTTCTCGACGAGATACATACGATGGTCGGCGCAGGCGGTTCGGAGGGCGCGATGGATGCGGCGAACATTTTAAAGCCCGCTCTCGCCCGCGGAGAACTGCTGTGCGTCGGCGCGACGACACTCAAGGAGTATCACAAGTCGATTGAGAAGGACGCCGCGCTGGAGCGCCGCTTCCAGCCCGTCCAGGTCGACGAGCCGACGGTTGCCGATACGATTGATATTTTAAAGGGCATCGCATCCAAGTATGAAGAGCATCACGGCGTCAGATTTTCTGACGAAGCTTTAAGAGCTGCCGTAGAGCTTACGGCGCGTTATATGCCTTCGCGGCAGCTCCCCGACAAGGCTATCGACGCGATCGACGAGACGGGTGCGAGGTTGCGCTCGGCGGCGAGCGCGAGACCGAAGAGCCTTGTCGAGCGTCAGGAGAGAATCGATACGTTGCGCGGCAAAAAGGATCTAGCCGTCAAGGATGGCGACTTCGATACGGCTGCCGGTTACCGCGATGCCATAAAGGAGGCGTCAGCCGAGTTTGCAAAAGCGCTTGCGAAATGGCGTGAGACCCATTCTGAAGAGATTCTCGAGGTCGGCGAGAACGATCTCGCCGAAACAGTCTCTTCGATGAGCGGTGTGCCCGTTGAAAAGATGAATGCGACGACCGCAGAGAAGCTGCACGGCATGGAGAAGTCTCTCGGGTCGGTTGTTGTCGGCCAGGAAAGCGCGATCAATGCGATTTCGCGCGCGCTGAGACGTTCGCGGGCGTTTTTGTCCGATCCTAAAAGACCTATCGGAAGTTTTCTTTTCCTAGGTCCTACCGGCGTCGGAAAGACCCATCTGGCCAAGATGCTCGCGGAGAAGGTTTACGGCGACGACAAGGCTCTGATCACGCTCGATATGAGCGAATTTCAGGAGAAGTATTCCTCGTCGCGTCTCGTCGGTGCGCCTCCCGGGTATGTCGGCTATGATGAGGGCGGACAGCTTACCGAGAAGGTTCGCCGCAGGCCCTATTCCGTCGTCCTCTTCGACGAATTCGAGAAGGCGAACGGCGATGTCTGCAATATGCTGCTGCAGATTCTCGACGACGGACGATTGACCGACGGACAGGGGCGCGTCATCGATTTCAGAAATACGATTATAATCTGTACGGCGAATCTTGGGTTCGATTTCGCGCGGGAAGGCCATTCGCTCGGTTTCGCGACTCAGACGAGCGAGAATAATTACGATGTTCTCAAAGAGAAGCTCATTGATGAAGCGAAAAAGACTTTCCGCCCTGAGCTTCTTAACCGTTTCGACGAAACGGTCGTCTTCAAAAAACTTGAGAAGAACGATCTTATTAAGATTCTCGAACTTGAAGTTGCAAAGTTGTGCGAGCGCCTCAAGGATGCTCATATTTCGCTTTCGCTAGATCCGAAGGCGTCCGACTTCCTCGTCGAGAAGGGCTACGACAGCGCTCTCGGAGCGAGACCCCTAAGGAGAATCGTTCAGGAATATCTTGAGGATCCTCTCGCCGACATGGTCCTCGCGGGTAAAGCCAAAGCGCGCATTCGCGTTAAACTCGACAAATCGGGCGATAAATTGAAATTCTGATTTTCGACATGTTTAAAACGCTGTTCACGATACTTCCGTTCGTTTTCGCCGGACTTTTAATACCAGCATTTGTTCTTGCGGGCAAAATCAGGACGCGCGGTCAGGCGATCTGGACGATGGTGTTTCTTTTCTGCGCATCCAAGTTCGTCTGCTTCGAAGCGATCGGAGGTAACGCGTTTGCGCCGGAATTGCCCGAGAAGGTTATATGGTTCTGGAACTGGGCCTATTCGGGGATGTGCGTACTGCTCGCGTTTACGCTTTTGGCGCTTCCCGTCAGATTTTTCGTTTCCAGGCGCTATCCTTTTGACCGGTGGCGTATGGGATGGGTTGTTGCTCTTCCCGTGCTGGCGTGGACAGTCGCGGCGATTGGCGTCTACAACGGGTATAAGGCTCCCGAGGTGAAGGAGGTCTCTATCGAATATGAAAATCTGCCCGAAGGCCTCGACGGTTACAGAATTGTACACATATCCGACATTCACGCAAGTTCCGCCTCGCGGCGCTGGAGAACGGAAAAAATCGTCGAGCTCGCAAACGCGGCCAAGCCGGATCTGATCTGCGTCACGGGAGATCTGTCCGACGGTTACAGCGCGAAAAGGCAGAAGGATCTCGAGCCTATCAGAAAGTTAAAGGCGGAAGACGGCGTTTATTTTTCAACAGGCAATCACGAATATTACTTCGACTCCCTTAATTGGCGAATGACTTTCGCCAAGTGGGGCTTGAGAATTCTTGATAATAGATGCGTTTTCCCCCGTTCGGATTTAGTAATTGGCGGAGTGAACGACTTGGAGTGTAAAAGGGTGCGTGATCTGAAGCCTGATCCCGCGAGAGTTTTCGAGGTCGCGACGAACGGCGAATTCAGGATTCTTCTTCAGCATCGCCCCGCGCCGGATTACGCCAAGATTCACGGCGACGGTTATAAATACGGCGCCGACCTCCAGCTTTCGGGTCATACCCACGGCGGCGTAATGCCGGGGTTGAATTGGTTGGTTTCCAGAGCGAATAAGGGTTTCGTCAAAGGCCTTTACAGAAAAGAGGACGGATCTGCGCTTTACGTTTCTCCGGGATCCGGACAGTGGGCGGGATTTCCCGTCAGGCTTTTCAACGACAGCGAAATCACCGTCATTACTTTGCGCAGGAAACGTGGCCGGTAAAACATCTCCGCCAGGCAATTTTCTGTACAACAGTAATTATTGTTTAGCCGTCAATGGCTTCGCGCTTTTCTTTTGCTTGCATGTTGCTATGCTATGTATAAATGCGGCCACGGATTAGTGCTATAGGGAGTTTTGTAGCGGAAGGTTTAGTTTTGCGCTACGCTTAATAGCCGCTCCGCGGCGATACACGAAAACTGAGTCGGTGACGAATCGTGCATTCGCACGATTGAAGCGATTCCGCTCACTTGCGGCTTAACGCTTCGCGTTGCCGCCGCGATCGT
>JAGCJE010000078.1 GCA_017648225.1 Kiritimatiellia bacterium
ACCATCACACCTTTGCCTCCTGTAGCATCATATACGGATTTGATGATATTCAAGACCTCGTCGTTTTCGCCTTTGAAGCCTGGTGCGCGTGAAGACCACAACCGCAATGCAAGAGGAATGGTTTTCCTTCCTCCGACGCGGCAGGCAGCCACCATGCATCCGTGGTAGCCATTGACAAGCACTTCGCAGTTTTCCTTTGAGGAACGGCTGGCATCCCGAACGCGGGTGACATACTGCATTTTGTACGAAAACTCCTTGCGGATTTCAGTCGGATCGACAAGCAAGAGCGTGTCGGAAGTGACGGAGCGCGCGCCATCCTTTAGTATGGCTTGGGCGATAGGGTCAGATAGCTCATCGTTGTTGAGATTGCGGCTGAGCCTTTTTTCGGTGTAAATAGGTCTTATGTCGTCGTCGATTGCGCGCACAATAGATGAGAGTTTGGTATCTCCTGAGGCCTGAATGCCATAAATACATTCCTCGATGAATCTTTTTGTCGGTTTTGAAAAATGGGTAAAAACTTTACCCATAAAATTTGAAAGTTGTGCTTTCGCTTTTGACGCAATTTTAGTATCATTCATTGTGTGACATTCCTTTTGGTTGTTTTTTTTGTGCAATCGGTATTCTACCGAAAACTGTCAAAAGGATGTCACATTTTTTTTGGCTTTTTTGGAAGAGCATCGCCAGAGTTCAAAAAATGGGTAAACTCCAGAACAACTCTGCTATTGAAAACGCCCGTTCTCTTTGGTATACTAATACAAAGTTTGTTTCGGGCGATTAGCTCAGTTGGTTAGAGCATTACCTTCACACGGTAGGGGTCGAGGGTTCGAATCCCCCATCGCCCACCAGCTGAAAGTGCGTTTTACCTGTTAAAAGTAGCGGTGAAACGCATTATTTTTTTGCTTTTAAAAAAACGGCAATTGACGAATTTTGATAAATTAGGTAAAATATTCCTAAAAATCGAAAAAAGAAAGAGAACGGTAATGTTCGGTAAAATAAAGTCTCTTTTCTCAACAGATATCGGTATCGACCTCGGAACCGCGAACTCCCTCGTGTACGCGAAGGATCGCGGCATCGTTCTACGCGAACCGTCCGTGGTCGCTATTCAGGCAGGTTCGAAGCGCGTTCTCGCCGTCGGTGAGGAGGCTAAGCGTATGTTGGGCCGCACGCCTGGCAACATTGTCGCCATAAGACCGATGAAGTCCGGCGTAATCGCCGACTTTGACATTACCGAGGCGATGATTTCGTATTTTATCAGAAAGGTCTGTCCTAAGCGGTTTTATTCGAATATGAAGTGCGCCAGACCTCGTATGGTGATCGCCGTTCCTAGCGGTATTACCGAGGTTGAAAAGCGCGCCGTCGAAGACGCCGCCCAGAATGCGGGCGCCGGGAGGGTATTTCTCATCGAGGAGCCCATGGCCGCCGCAATTGGTGTCGGGCTGCCCGTTTCCGAGCCCGCAGGTTCCATGATCGTCGACATCGGCGGCGGAACGTGCGAGGTCGCGATTATTTCCCTGGCGGGAATCGTTCACAGCTATTCGGCCCGCGCGGCGGGCGGAGACGCTATGGACGAGTGCATCATGAAGTATATCCAGCGAGTCTATAATCTTCTCATAGGCGAGCGCATGGCTGAACGAATTAAAATAGAAATAGGAAGTGCCTATCCGGTGGGAGAAGAGAAGACACTGGAAATCAAGGGCAGAGATGTGGTGGCGGGATTGCCGAAAACCTTGACAATAACTTCCGAGGAAATCAGAGACGCGTTGAAGGATCCTGTAACGCAGATTGTCGATGCGGTCAGAACGACTCTCGAAAAGTGCGAACCGGAACTTGCCGCCGATCTTGTCGATCGCGGACTCGTGCTTTCCGGCGGCAGCGCACAGCTTCGCGGGCTCGATAAGCTGCTTGCC
Source organism: Kiritimatiellia bacterium (assembly GCA_017648225.1). Lineage (GTDB taxonomy): Bacteria > Verrucomicrobiota > Kiritimatiellia > RFP12 > UBA1067 > UBA1067. The sequence goes on from JAGCJE010000078.1 coordinate 1,908, forward strand.
GCTCAGACGGGGCTTCCGGTCACGTTGGCGGACGATCCGCTTTCGGCTGTGGCCGAAGGTACGGGCGTTGTAATGAACGAGCTTGATTTCCTCGCCGGTAATAAACGCGAGATGTAAGGTTTTCGGTGATCCTCGTTACGATAGGGGGTCGCCAGAATGAAGGTGAAGTCAACAAGAACTTTGGCGGTTGCCGCGATAGCGGCGATCGGCGTTCTTGTTTTTCTTTTTTCGAAATCTGCGGCGATAGAGGCGGCGTATCCGTTTCAGAAGGTAAAACTCTGGTTTTCGCGAAGCGTGGCGTCCCGTATTTCGGGAGCGTGGAACGGAGCCGAAGCCATGGCGGAGAATGAGCGGCTGCGCAGAAACCTATCGGCCTTGGCGCTAGAAAACGGCGAGTACGAAAGAATATACGCCGAAAATGCCAGGTTGAGACGGGTACTGGATTATGCTCAGGCCCGCAAACTGGAGTGGATTCCCGCCGAAGTTCTTTCGTACGGCGGCGGTTCCGCTGACGCTTTTAAGTCCATCCGCGTCGGAAAGGGTTCTTTCGCGGGAGTGCGCGAGGGCGCGGCGGTCGAGGTTCCCGAAGGTCTCGTCGGCCGGGTCGTATCGGTAACTCCGCATACGAGTGAAATTATGCTCATAACGGATCTGTCGGTAAAGGTCTCGTGCCGGGTCGAGGCGGAGAGTCCTCTGATAGGCGTTCTTACCGGAGGGTCGGAGAATCTGCTGTCGCTCAGGTTTTTAAAGTCAGGGGTTGAAATTCTTCCCAGGGCGAAGGTTTATACATCGGGATTCGGCGGGGTTTTCCCGCCGGGAATCGCGGTCGGCACTTTCTGCACCGACGTCGAATCCGTGGCGCATGGCGCCAACGGGCTTGAAGGTCGCGGGGGCGTGATGCCGGCTGTCGACTTTACGACGCTGAAGGACGTCTTTATCCGCAAGTGAAAAAAGATTTAGTCCAGCTTGTTTACTCGATATTCGTATTGGTTGTTTCGTGCGCCGCGGAAGAACTTCTTCCTCCCGTTTTCGGAGTGGGCGTTCCCGTGCTCCTGTCCGCGTCCGTTTATTTCGCGTTGAACAGAACTCCTGTCGTCGGACTTCTTTTTGCCCTGGCCGCCGGTGCGGCGGAAGATTCCCTCTCTTCTTTGCCGCTGGCCGCGAGCCTCAGCTGTTTCGTCGTCGCCTGCGCTTTATTGAGGGGCCTAAAGCTGCATTTCGCGCTTGCCGTTTTCGCCTATCCTCTGTATCAGCTTTGGATATGGGCGTGGCTCGGCTCCGCCATGCAGGGGCGGATACTCGTCAGAATTTTCGCGGCTTTCCCTGTCGGTGCCGTTACATCTTTAGTCGTGTGGGCGCTGCTTCGCTGGCTTGACGGAAAGGCGGCGGTCGATGAAAAGTAGTTATTCCGTGCACGGGCTTGTTTCGTTCGCCGTATTGTCGGTCTCATTCGTGATCGGGTTTCTCATTTTGGCCTCGAGGCTTAAGGTGGAACAGGTGGACTCTGCGGCGGAATACCGGCGCCAGATGCAGTCGCAGTCGTTTCGCCGCGTTCAGACCAGCGGTTTGAGGGGGCGCATTGTCGACCGAAACGGCGTCGTTCTCGCGGGCAACAGGACCGTGGTGAACATAGCGGTCAATCCGGAGTCGTATCGCGCCAAATCGCGTGGCGAGACGACCGAAAAGAATATCCTCGAGGCTATAGCCCGAGCTGAGGAGATAATAGGCAGACCGTCGATTCTGGATAAGGACGATGTCCGCCGCCATCTGAAGCAGTCGCTGGCGATGCCGCTTGCGGCGTGGCGCGATATATCCGAGGAGGAGCTGGCGAGGTTTTCTGAGCGCCAGTACATGCTCGACGGGTTTGAGTGCTCGATCGGTTCTGAACGGCATTATCCTTACGGCATGCTGGCGGCTCACGTTCTGGGGCGCGTGGGGCGCGACAGGCTGCCGTTCAATCCTGGAGACGAGAGAATTAATTACATCGACAAGGAATTGTGCGGACGCGACGGTCTTGAACTTCAATATGATACTCTTCTTCGCGGCATGCCCGGAGAGGAGAGGGTGCTCGTCGACGCGTTGGGGTTTGCGACGGAACGCGAGGAACTTGTAGAGGCGCGTAACGGATTCGACCTCAGGCTTACTCTCGATTACAGGCTTCAGAAAGCCGCGGAGGACGCGTTGAGGGGTTTGAGAGGCGCTTTCGTCGCCATCGATCCGCGTGACGGCGGTGTGCGCGCGATGGTAAGCGCTCCGTCGTTCGACCCTCGCGAATGCGTCCCCGTTTTCCCCCGCAAGCTTTACGAGCGTTACAGCAAAGATCCCGCGAAACCACTCCTTAACCGTGCCGTCGCCGGGCAATACGCGCCGGGATCCACCTTTAAGCCTCTTACCGCGCTTGCGGCCCTTTCCGTCGGAATCGATCCCGGTAGGACGCACGAGTGCTGCGGATATTATGAAGTGGCGGGAATGAGGATACGCTGCGCCAGGACGTGGGGTCACGGCGATATGAATCTTGTCAACGCGATAAAGAACAGCTGTAATCCGTATTTCTGTGAAATCGGTGTGAAGGCAGGAACGAACGCCATCTATTCCGTCTGTCGGAAATTTGGTCTCGGAGTTAAGACGGGTATCGATTTCCCCATCGAAGGGGACGGCCTTGTGCCGGATGCGGCCGAAAAAGCGAAGCGCGATCCGTCGGTCAGGTGGAATTCCGGCGATGTGGCCCAGACGTCGATAGGTCAGGGCCTTCTTCTGGTTACGCCTTTGCAGATGGCTCTTGTCGCTGCGGGGCTCGGCAGCGGCAAGCTGCCCGTACCTCATCTTGTCGAAGGCCACGCCTCGCCCCCTAAGGAGATCGACATTCCCGAGAGGGATTTCGCGCATGTGGCGGAGGGGATGAGAAAGGTTGTTGCCAGGGGCACGGGCCGTCTCGCCGGCGAAAGGGTCGAGGCGGACGTGATGGGAAAAACGGGAACCGCGGAAGTCGGCTCGAGGACCAACAGGCGGAAGAACACGTGGTTCATCGCGTATGTGACGCCTACGCCGAAGTCTGCCGTTCAGGAGCCTATCGCGGTGGCGCTCGTCATTGAAAACGGCGATACGGGCGGATCGACGTCGGCGCCGAAAGTCGGCGAGATTCTGAGGGCGTATTACGGGGAGTCCGAGGGATGAAAAAGTTTCTTTTGAGATTCAACTGGCTTTCCTTCCTCTCGATGATCGCTCTTATCGTGATAGGCGCGATGGTTCTCGCTTCGGCCGGAGAGGCGCGCGGCTCCGAGGTGTTCGCCTCCAAATGGAAATCCATGCTCGGGACCGCCGTGTTCGGTCTTGTGTTGTATTTTACTTTGGCGCTTACCGATTATCGCACGCTTTTCAGTTATTTGTCGATTCCCGCGTACGGCGTGGCCGTCTTTCTTCTGATTCTCGTTCTTTTTGCGGGGACAGAGCAGTTCGGCGGCAAGCGCTGGCTCTGGTTCTTCCAGCCGAGTGAAATATCGAAGCTTTGCGTGATGGCGTTTCTGGCGTACCTTTTCGGCTCCCGTGAAGATATGTTCAAGGGCCATTATGGTTTCAGAGGTTTTCTGATCGCCTCGGTAACGATAGCGGTCCCGTGCTTTCTGATTCTGATGGAGCCGGACCTCGGGACGACCCTGACGCTGGTTCCGGCGGTGATAGTCATGCTGCTTGCGGCGGGAGTCTGGCGCAAGGGTCTGATCGTTCTTCTGGCGGCGGGATGCGTCGCCGCGACGATGGTTCTCGCGGCGGTTTACGAGGCCGAGAAGCCGGGCGTTTCCGCTGAGAGGCGCGCCGCCATTCTGAAGTACGTTCCGCTCAGACCCCATCAGGTTGAACGGGTGAAGACGTTCCTCTTCCCCGAGACCGACAAGAATGATTCAGGATACAATCTGCGTCAGTCTAAGATGACCATCGGAGCCGGAGGCTTCTCCGGCAAGGGTTACGGCAAGGGCGAGTCTATAAGGCGCGATCTTCTGCCGGCGATGGGCATTATGAACGATTTCATCTTTTGCGTATGGGCCGAGGAGATGGGCTATATGAAAGGCTCGCTTCTGCTCATTTTCCTTTTTGCCGCGCTGTGCCTATCGACAGCTTGGACCGCCGTGATCGCCGGCGACAAGCGGGGCAGAATATTCGCGCTCGGCGTCGCGACTCTTATATTTGCGCATGTCTACATCAATATGGGTATGTGCATCGGGCTAGTTCCAATCACGGGGCTGCCGTTACCGTTTCTTTCACTGGGCCGCACTTTTCTCATAACGATCATGTGCGCCCTGGGTATTGTTCAAAGCATATCATTACACAGAGAGGATGAAAAATGAACCTGTTCGGATGGCTTAAGCGCTCAAAAACGAAGCGCGAAATCATTGTAAACGTAGAGAAACTCGAAACGCGCGTGGCGGTAATGGAGAACGGCCGCCTCGAGGAATTCATGGTCGAGCACCGTGAGGAGGAGAGGCTTGTCGGAAGCGTCTTCAAGGGCCGCGTGCAGAATCTGGAGAACGATCTTCAGGCGGCGTTCGTCGATATCGGACTGAAGAAGAACGCGTTTCTCCATTACTGGGATATGACGCCCGACGCGGACTCCATTCTCGACGACGACGATGACGCGGGCCGCGGGAAGAACGCCAAAAAGGCCAACCGTCTTTCCGACGCCGAAATCGCCAAGCTTTTTCCGCCGGGATCTGAAATCATCGTTCAGGTGACGAAGGGACCGATTTCGACGAAGGGTCCGCGCGTCGTCGCGAATCTTTCCATTCCCGGGCGATACCTTGTCATGATGCCGGGCGCGAAGGACTCGCGCGGGGCGACGCTGCGCGGCGTTTCGAAGAAGATCGGCGACGCGAAGGAGAGACAGCGTCTTAAAAAGATCATCGACAAGCTTCCGCTTCCCGAGAACGTCGGTCTTGTCGTCAGAACCGTCGGACAGGGCGCGAGCGCCCGCGCGTTCGCGCGCGATCTCAGAAATCTGCTTTCGGTCTGGAACGAGATGCAGGCCAACACGAAGAATCTCCGCACTCCGTGCTGCATCTTCCAGGAGCCCGATCTCTGCGAGCGCGTCGTGAGAGACTGGCTTACCGAGGATATCGACGCGATCGTCATCGACGACGCGAAGAGCTACGAGGAAATGCGCGAGGTTACGGGGCGCATTTCGAGAAGGGCGAAATCTAAAATTCGCCGTTACGACGGCAACGTAAACATCTTCGAGCATTACGGTCTGGAACGTCAGCTTTCGGACGCCTTCGCCCGCAAGGTCCCTCTCAAGTCCGGCGGCTATCTCGTGATCGACGAAACCGAGGCGTTGATCGCCGTCGACGTAAATACGGGCCATTACAAAGGCAAGGGGTCTCAAGAGGAGTCGATTCTCGAGGTTAATCTCGAGGCTGTAGAGGAGGTCGCCCGTCAGCTGAGACTTAGGAATATCGGCGGACTCGTCATTCTCGACCTTATCGACATGAAATCCCGCAAACATCAGAAGCAGGTTTACCGTGCGCTGAAGGACGCGCTGAAGCGCGATCGCGCCCGCACGAACGTGCTTGAGATTTCGGAACTCGGTCTTCTCGAGATGTCCCGCCAGCGTCAGGACCAGTCGATTCTTTCGATGCTTACGTCGAACTGCCCCTACTGCCAGGGACACGGCGTCATCAAAAGTCCGATGGCCATCTCGATCGAGGTGCAGCGTCATCTCACTACGCTGCTTAAGAAAGCCGCCGCCGACAAGAAGCCGTTTGAGCCTAAAATCGTCATCGCGCCCCAGGTCATGCAGCGCCTCAGGACCGACGATTCCGAAATTCTCGCCAAACTTCAGAACGATTTCAACACACGTCTTACGTTCGTTTCGGAGCTTCACCGCCATCCCGAATCGTTTTCAATACTGGACGCGGCCACCTCACAAGTGTTATACTCTCAATCATGAAAAGAATACTTCTCATTTTGACGGCTGCCGCATTGCCGCTGGCAGCTTCTGCGATTTCGGTAGATGTACCCGGCGTGACGAGTTTAAAAGTATCGGCCGATAAAATGGCGGCCGACAGAACGACCGAGAATCTCGTCGCCTCCGGAAACGTCGTTGCCGTTCAAAGGCCGTTCAGAATGTTTTCCGATCGCGTGTCCAGAATCGGCAACGTCTGGGGCTTTTCCGAGAATACGATGGTGACGACGTGCACAAACGATCTCGACTGTCTGCACTGGTGCGCGAAAGGCGCGCTTGATTATGACGAAGGCAGGGAGATAACGGCGCGCAACATGACGGTAAAGATGTTCGGTGTGCCCGTTTTCTGGTGGCCGTACTGGTGGCAGCCGCTTAATACCGACTACGGCTGGCGCGTAATGCCCGGCTACAGGAGCCGCTGGGGGGCGTATCTTTTAACGAAGTACGTCTATGACATAACCGATGATTTCGTCTGGAGCGAATGGGGCCTCAGGGGCAATACCCGTCTCGATCTGAGAACGAAAAACGGCATCGCGCTCGGTCAGAGCGTCCGCTGGAGACTCGGAGATTACGGCGAGGGCAAGTTCAAGGTCTATTATCTCTGGGACGAGGATGCCGACAGATACGACAGAAACTGGCACAATCAGAAAAAATACAATTATGCCAACTGGGGTTCCGAAATTCCCGACGAGCGTTATGCGCTGGAGTTTTCGCACAAGTGGGAGATAACCGAGCGCGACATCTTCCGTGTACGCGCGACGTATTTCAGCGATTCCAGTTTCGCCTATGATTTTCTGCGTGACGGAATGATGCGTCTTGCGAATCCGTATGCGGATTCGGCCCGGAATGAATTGGCCTGGGAGCATATTGAAAACACTGTCGGTTACGGCGTAAGCGTTTCCGGGCCTCTGAGCGAATTCAACATGGGCGTCGCGAGACTGCCCGAGTTTTATTTCGACGTCGCCCCGCAGAGTGTCTTTTCTCTTCCGGTCAATTATGAATCCTCCTCGCGGGTCGGTTGGCTTAACCGCAATTACGCGAAATACGGCGATTCGATGACGAGTACCTATTACAGATATTATCCCGGTCTTTGGGCCGATTATCAGACGTTCCGTGCAGATTCCTATCACAGGCTCACGGTTCCGTTCAAGATCGCCGACATGCTTTCCGTCGTTCCCCGCGCAGGCCTCAGAGGTACGTACTGGTCCCATTCGGGAGCGGAGAACCTTTCCGGCTACGGGCGGGTCTCACAGCGCGAGGACGATGTCGCGCGCTCGATCGTCGAGGGCGGCATAACGCTTTCCGCGAGAGGTACCGCTCCCATAGGCGAAGAGTGGCAGCACATTCTCGAGCCTTACGCCGATATCCTCGTACAGGAGGCTAACTACACGGGTCTCAAGAGAGGTCGCCGCGCGCTTTATTTCGATGCTGTCGACGGCAGCGCCGAATGGCTCGACCAGTTCGCGGGCCGCAGCCGCAACCTTCCGTATTCCTGGCGCGGGATTACCCCCGGCGTGAGAAACGCGTTCGGGAAAGCCGATGAGGATGGTCGTATGAGGCTTGTCTTCGACTTCGATCTGTACGCGGCCGTCCAGTTCAACGACAGCTCCTGGATCGGAGAAGACCGTTACCACCGTCTGACGAAAAGCCAGGAGGATCCGAATTACGCCCGCGAGGACGACATTCTCGTGAACCCCGGTTTCCGCGCGAGGTTTTATCCCGCCTCCGACTGTGCGTTCTTCGCCCGGGTCGAATGCGACGGCGAAAACGACACTGTCGCCTTTGCGGATGTAGAGTTCGCGAAGCGCTTTTCGGAGAGCTTCAAGGGCAGCGTTTCGTATGCGGCGCGCGATCACCGCTACTGGGATTTCTCCTCGACTCCGTTCGATCCCGCATATATGCGTAACGAGAATTTCAACTGGGCGAAGTATTCCTATCTCGGCGTCGAGCTCGAGCATGAGATATGCGACGCCGTGGCCTGGGGCCCGTTCATCCGCTGGGACATGCGCGAGAACGAGCTTGATGAGATAGGCGCCTGGCTTGATCTCAGGACCGACTGCCTCGCGTTCCGTTTCAGCGTTTCGTATGAAAACGATTATACCCGTATCGACGGCTCCGAGTATGAGCACGATTGGAGCTTCAGCATGGGTATTTATCTGAGAGCTTTCGGCGATAACGCCGGATCGATGTTCGGAGACTGATAAAGGTGCGTAAAGCCAGGCAGAGCGGAATCGAGCGTCTTGAGAAATATCTCGTAAAGGTAATTCTCGAGAAGGGCGCTGATCAGAATCAGCCCTTTCCGATGTCGCTTCTGCTCGGTTTTCTCAAAGTTCTCAGCGTAATATTCGCAGGAGTCGTGGCCGTAAGGTATTTCTTCTACCGTATCGGACTTCTGCGGCGCTATCCGCTCGGAATCCAGGTGATTTCCATCGGCAACGTGACGGCCGGAGGAACAGGCAAAACCCC
>JAGCJE010000007.1 GCA_017648225.1 Kiritimatiellia bacterium
CACCAAAAACGAGGCCCGAGGCCATCTCAACGGAATCGACCGTATGATATTCCGCGTCAATCGGCTGAGTAGTAATACCAAATTCATGCAAAATCGCCGCGCCGTCTTTTTGAACAACAACCTCATTCATCAGCATGCCACCACCCCAAGTTCCGCCTCCTGGCGCGAGCTTCGATTCAAAAACAGCGACCTTAAGCCCGGCGAGCGCCAAATCGTGCGCGGCAACGAGGCCCGAAGGTCCTGCTCCTACTATCGCGACATCAACAGCGAGATGATTTTCAAGTTTCTTGAAATAACTGCGCACAATGGCGCCCGATATCTTTTCTTCCATATTCATGGACTTTCCTCCGCAGGTATTACCCTGATCAGGTTAACGGGTATCTTCTCAGCACCCAGGCCCCTTGCCTGGTAGCACCCCGATATATGGGCTGTATTTTACCACAATCTCGTCCCAAAACGCAAATGCGCAAAAAAAATGAATGTCTTAAACATCATTATCAGCTACACCATTTAAAATTGATTGGAATATTCATAAGCTACTTCATTATACGGTGCATCCTGCCACGAAAGTAGTCTATCTATATCTGACGAAATGTGAGTAAAATCCTGATTTTCGCCATCATTTACGGAAAGTAATTCTATAATTTGGATCGTTACATTGTCACTGTGTGAAATAGACTTAGACGCACGTGCTATCTCACGACTATCAACATCCTTAAATTGAAAAAGAACTGTTAAAGCAATTATCGCCGATAACACCGCAGCTACAAGCCCAGCAAAAAGAAACCTAACTCTACCAGAAGGACAACGAGTCTTCGAATTCTCTTTAGCCGCAAGTTTAATTACACTCAAAGAAGACAATGATGGCGCAACACCTTCTTCAAGTTTATTTTTTATAAACGCTTCAAATTTATCCATCATCTTAACCTCCCCAATATTTTTTTAAGCTTAACTTTCGCTGACTGCATCCACGTCAATGCTGTTCCAATAGGTATATCCATCGTTTCAGCTATCTCACGAAACGAAAGCTCAGCTTCAATTCTCATTAAAAAAACTTGTCGCGGGCCTTCCGGCAAATCTGCGAGAGCCCTCATCACGTCATCAGATCTCGCCAAAGATTCAAATCGGTCATCAGGCGTTGGTGACGAGTCTGGAATTTCAATTGCTTCATCATTTTCATTCACCAAAGGCTCAAAACGCATATCACGCCCGCGCCTTCGCAAAAAATCTACCGCTACCGACCTCGCAACTATCGCTAAATACGCTCTTATATTACCACCTTTATAACGATCAGCCGATTTTATCACTCTTATCCAAGTATCCTGAAAAGCGTCATCAGCATCTGACGCAGAATTAAGCATGCCGCGCAATAGGGCTAACATCCACACGCTATGACGAGAAACAAGCGCCGAGAGCGATTCAAGATCGCCACGGCGCACATAATTCTCAAATAAGTGACTATCGTTAGGCATCTAATTTACTTAGCGCTGTCATTACCTGATTCAGCCTTTGGTGCATCAACCTTTTCAGCTGAGCGTCTAACACCTCTTCGCTCTGCATTTCGACGCGGACGACCTCTCTCGCCAACCTCTGGATGACGACCGCCGCGTTCACTGAATTCAGCCTTAATCTCATTAGCCTTCTTAACCTGCTCTGGCGTAAGAATATTCTTAACGGCGATAACGCGCTTTACCTGATCTTTAGCCATAGCGCAACGAAGTGCAAAAACCTCATCAATAGATGCCATTACTTTAGATTCGTCAATCTCCTCAGCATTCATAAGATCCATCTGACGCTTCATCGCCTCGCTCATTTTAGTGCGTTTTTCCTTCATCCCCTCGCGCTGTGTTTTATTAAGCTCCTCAAGTTTCGTTTTCTGCTCTTCCGTAAGATTTAGCTTCTCGGCAAACCTAGGATTAGAAACCATCCTAGCTATCGGATCAGCGACAACCCCTTCACCCATAGGACGAAAACGCCCCATATTCCTTTTAGGTGCGTCTTGACCAAATGTAACAGCTGCTATCATAGCTGTAACAAGCATAATTGAACACTTCATAATTCTCCTTTTATTTTTTATAGACACCACCATGATGCCTACATAATAATAGACGATTCTAAAGCTATTTTTATTTTACATTTTTCTCTTCAATAAAACACCGCTTTAACTCGTAAAAGCGCGGCGCTTAATGAAAATCACATATTATTCACCTAAAACAACACACCGCAATTCTCACCGACGAGATATGATTTTTCGATAGACTGATAAACATATTTTTTCGCGCCTTTTACAGCTTCTTTAAGACTGCGCCCGAGAGCGAGTTCCGATGCAATAGCCGCTGAAAGCGTACATCCTGTTCCGTGGGTAGAAATAGGATTTTCTATGCGCGGCAATGAAAACGACAAATATTCGTTGCCGTCAAAAAGAATATCCTGAGCTTCGCCCGTATTCCGCATCTGATGACCGCCCTTTATAAGAACCGCCGCGCCGAATTTATCGTACAAGCATTTAGCTGCGTCGCGTATATCTTCAAGCGACTCAACCGCTCTTCCGCTTAATGCTTCCGTCTCCGGAATATTAGGCGTTATTAATGTCGCTAACGGAAGCAACTGCTCTTCCATCGCTATTCGCGTCGCTGCGCCCGCTAATTCCGCTCCGCTCGTAGCGACCATAACGGGATCTACGACCTTGAAAATCGCCGGAAATGCCTTAAGCCTATCAACGACCGCCTCGACAACAGCAGCCGAACCTAACATCCCCGTTTTCAAAGCGGCTATCGAATAAGTTCCTAAAACAGAGTCCAACTGTGCGCTAACAAAATCCGTTGCGATTTCGTTTATCGCGTAAACGCCGTTTGGATTTTGCGCAGTAAGCGCGGTAAATACCGTACAACCGTGGAGCTTATACGCGTGAAACGTTCGCAAGTCCGCCTGAACTCCGGCGTTGCCCCCGCTGTCGCTCCCGGCTATCGTCAAACAGCAAGGATGCACCTCAGACAAAACTCTTCTCTCATCTCTCATATCTTATTACCCATTAGAGTTGAAGGTGAAGGTGAAGTCGAACAGAGGAATCCATCTTCCCTCACAACCCTTCACTCAACTCACGAATACGGCGCGATGTGCGAACGGCGCAAAACTGCTTACCGCACATAGAGCAATGATCATCATCGTGCTTTTCGTCCACAAATGAGCGGGTTTTAAGCCAACGCTCTTTAGCACGATTAGGATCGAGCGCACATTCAAACTGCCTATCCCAATCAAACTGAGCTCTCGCATCTGACATCGCGTCATCAATCGCGCGCGCACCGGGCAGCCCTCGCGCTACATCACCAGCGTGCGCTGCGATTTTGTACGCTATGCAACCTTGATGGACTTCTTCCTCGTCGGGCAACCCAAGATGTTCAGCGGGCGTTACATAACAAAGAAGCGAAGCTCCGTATGTCGCAGCCGCGGTCGCTCCGATCGCGGAAGTTATATGATCATAGCCGGGCGCGATAACAGTAACGACCGGGCCCAAAACATAAAAAGGCACTTTTTTGCAGACTTCCTGCTGCCTTTCCATATTCATTCTAATCTGATCAAACGGAACGTGCCCTGGGCCCTCGACCATAACCTGTACGCCCTTAGCGCGGCAGCGCTCGACCAATTCACCTAAAACGTCAAGTTCGCCGAACTGCGCTGCGTCGGACGCGTCTGCGAGACAGCCGGGCCTTAAACCGTCGCCTAAAGAAACGGTGACATCATGTTCAACTAAAATATCCAAGACTTCATCCCAATGGGTATAAAGCGGATTTTCGCATCTGTTCTCCATCATCCATTCGGCCATAATCGCACCACCGCGCGAGACGATCCCCATCTTGCGCTTCATAGCCATCGGAATATGCTTTCGAAGAAGCCCCGCGTGAAGAGTCATGAAATCAACTCCCTGCTCCGCCTGGGCGCGGATAACTTCAATAAGAAATTCGGGATTCATCTTCGGGATATCACCATCAAGGCGCGAAACCGTCTCATATACGGGGACTGTCCCCAAAGGACGATCGCTCTTCTCCAACATCCCCTGTCGAATCGATTTTAAATCATCTGATCCGACCGAGAGATCCATCACGAAATCAGCTCCTGCCTTAAGAGCGACCTCCAACTTATCGAGCTCGTCGCCTTTCCCGGAATGCGTAACGCTGCGCCCTAAATTGGCGTTTATCTTCGTTTTGAAAATACGCCCAACGCCGATTGGTTTAGCGTTTTTATGATGAATATTAAGAGGGATTACCGCTTCGCCAGTGGCGATCTTAGCGCGAACGACTTCAACATCGACTCCCTCATCTTCAGCGACGATTCTCATCGCGTCGGTAACAACGCCCATACGAGCAGACTGCAATTGAGTCATATACTTCCTCCGCAGGTATTATCCTGATCAGGTTGACGGGTATTTTCTCAGCACCCAAGCACTATGCCTGGTAGCACCCCGATATGTGTTCAGTATTTTATCAAATGATTGTCGTTTATCGCAACCGACATCCCATTAGACGCCATCCTTTCGCATCTTCTTTTATTCATTCCGTACAACAATAATTATTGTTTAGCCGTCAGTGGCTTCGCGATCAATATATCACACTTCTCAAACGTATTTTGCTCGTTTCGGATTCCTTTATGTCGACGGTCTTTTTAAGACGGATATCCGTGCTCGAGGAGCCGACGGAAAACGTAAACGCACCCCACTCGAACGACCATTTCATATCCTTGTCCAGAATCGAAAGATCGTCTTTAGAAAGCGCGAACGAAACCTTCTTCGATTCGCCGGGCTTTAGACTGATCTTCTCGAAACCCCTCAGAACCGAATCGTAGGTTATAACGCTCGAGTACTCGTCGCGGACGTAGAGCTGAACCACCTCCGCGCCTTCGCGCGCTCCGGTATTCTTAACCGTAAGCGACACTTCCACGAACGGTGAGGACGAATCCTTCGCGTAAGGATACCTGATTTTTAGATCGGAATACTCGAACGACGTGTACGAAAGACCGTGACCGAACGGGTAAAGCGGACCGATGACGCGCGTTCTGCCGCCGCCGTTCTTGCCGAGAATCCAATCCGGCTGGCCATTGTGGCTACCCTTCTTATAAGGGAAGTTAAGCTCAATCTGGCCGATGCTTTTAGGGAACGTAACCGGGAGTTTGCCCGAAGGATTGGCTTTCCCGAGAAGGATGTCGGCTATCGCATAACCGCCGCGGCAATGAGGGAACCACGTCTCGAGGATAGCAGGTAGGTATTTATCCTCCCAGTTGACCGTAAGCGGCTGACCGTTGATCAAGACGAGAACAACCGGAACACCCGTCGCATAAAGACGCTGAAGAAGTTCGCGCTGACGACCCGGCAGATCGAGCGACGTGCGCGAACGGCCCTCGCCCGTGCGCCACTCGTCCTCGCCCATCACCGCAATAACGACGTCCGCACCCTTCGCCGCTGCTACGGCCTCGTTCATCATCGCGTTTTCCTTTTCGGTTATCGGCTCGGGAATTATTTCGCTGTACGGAAAGCCCGGATCGACCACATCGCATCCCTTGGAATAAACGACCTCACACTTTCCTTCAAGAGCGCTTTTAAGCCCGCCGAGAACAGTCACGGCCTCAAGCTCGTTCGGACCGTACCGGCTCGCCATGAAATTCGACTCATCCGCGAGCGGCCCCGTAACGAGAATCTTTTTCATCTCCGACGCATCGAGCGGCAGAATCCCGTCGTTCTTCAAAAGCACCACGCTCTCGCGGCCCATACGGTCGACAAAATCGAGATGCTTGTCGCATCCGACCTCTTTCTCCGCCGCGAGCGCGTCGGTAATGTAAGGATTGTCAAACAGTCCGAGCTTAAACTTCACTCTCAAGACGTCGCGCACACGTGCATCGACGACATCCATCGAAAGGCGACCCGACTTCACAAGCTCTCGGATCGGCTCAACGAAATTCTCCGGCTGCTCGAAATTAGTCCAGACGTTAAGCCCAGCCTCATAGACGCGGCGTACACCGTCCTCCGGAGTAGGCGCAATGTTGTGCTTGTCGTGGACATACTCCACGGCGCCGGAGTCGCTCACCGCATAACCGTCAAACCCGTATTCGCCGCGCAAGATATCCTGCAAAAACCATTTGCTCGCGATCACGGGCTCGCCGTTCCAGTCGTTGTAGCTGATCATGACCTCCATCGGTTTGACGGCCTTGATGACGCGCTTAAAGGGAGCGAGATGAATTTCATGGAGTTCACGCGGCGTGACGTGCGGATCCGTCCTACAGTCGCCGTCGCGACCGCCCTTCGGAACGCCGTATACGCCAAAATGTTTAAGGCACGAGGCCACTCCCTGAGATTGGATACCGCCGGACATCGCGACTCCGAGATCGCCTACATGATAAGGATCTTCGCCGTAGCACTCGAGCGTGCGTCCCCAGCGCTGATCGCGCGCTACGTCAAGAATCGGCGCATAGACGCTGTGATAGCCCAAAAGTTTCGCCTCACGGCCGACTATCTCTCCAGCCTCGCGGACAAGGGCGCGATTCCAGGTGGATCCTATCGCGATCGGCGCGGGAAGCGGCGTCGCGCGCGAATGGTTGAGCCCGTGGATTCCCTCGTTCGTAAATTCGACGGGAATGCCGAGGCGCGTCTCTTCGATGAACCAGCGCTGGATCCTGTTGAGCGCGGCGACGTGATTCGTATACGAAAGAATCTTTTCACGATGAGCCTTAAGAGCGCGGCCGACGCCGTTCAACTCCTCGTCGATATTGGCGATGCCGTCCTTCCATACGCGGCGCTTCCACTCCGGCGAAGGCTCCGCCTCCTTGAGAACGCGCCCCGTTCCGTAGAGCGTCGCCATCTGGCACGTCTTCTCCTCGAGCGTCATCTGAGAAAGAAGATCCTCGATGCGCTCGTCTATCGGTCTTGACGAATCCTCGTAGACGTCCAATCGTCCGTTCTTATTGAAATCAATCCATGTCTCCGCACATGCGCAGAAGGCCATCATGCCAGAAAAGGCTCCTGCAACTAGAATTTTAGCAGTCATCACATACTCCTTTGTTCTCTAAAGTTAAACAATTATAACACAATCACACATAGCCACACAAACTGTCACACCAAGATCAAGCGTTATCGCCCTGAGTGTCGCGGGCGCTATTAAGGGTGAGCGTAAAAACGCAGCCGCGCGGCTTATTCGCCCTAACGGACAATCCGCCGCCCATCGCCTCAGCGAACTCCTTGGCCGTAGGCAGCCCGATACCGAAGCCGCCTTTCCCGGAAACAAGAACTGTCTTCGCCCTGTAATAACGGTCGAAGGCCTTTCGCATTTCTTTAGAGGTCATTCCCTGCCCCTCGTCCGCAAACTTTACCTCGATAAACTCATCCTTCGCGCTGACGATAACCTCAACCTTGCCGTGAGGCGCGGCATATTTAAGGTCATTTCCGAGGAGATTCCAGATTATCTGCACCGCCATCGTCTCATCACCCGTTACGAATATGGGCCCCTCGCAGGGAACACCTTCGCCGCGCCGAAACGGAACGTCTCTACCGTCGAAAATATCGCGGTAATCCTCCCTGAAAAGAGAATATGCCTCTTCATACGCCTTAACGAGATCGAATTTTTCAATCCCCGCCTTCGGACGCTTGCCGCCGAGACGCAAAAAGTCCTTGATATTGGCAACAAGGCGCATCATCCTCTCACAAAGCGTCAGCGCTTCGGCATCGTTCTTACCGATCATATACCGCATCGCAACAAGCGGCGTAGTAAGATCATGCGCTGTCGCCGCCATAAAATCGTCGCGAGTGCGGATGTAATCTACAAAAAACTTAACGCCCGCTGCAGTAGTGAAAACAAGACCGAAGAAAACGACCAGCCCGACTACAAGGATCATATCGGTCCTGCTGCTCTTCTCGACATCGGTGATCGCGGCGAAAACCAGCGAATCGTCTTTGCCCGTGGAACGCTTCCATACAAGCCTCCCCTCGGCCGTATCCCGCCAGCCCCACATAGTCTTTCGCTTTGTTCCATCGACGGGATCCATGCTTTTCCATGTGCTGTCCGGCGGAAAAACCTTCTCCCACTTTTTATCTCCGCTAATAACGCCTTCGCCCTTCTTCCAGACGAAATCCTCTTTCCCTGACGACTCCACATAATCGGAAAAACGTTCCAGATTTTCTAAATATCGCTCCTCTTCTTCTTGTACCATTTCCGGATAGTCGGTCATGAAAAAGTACGCGCCCATGACAAAGGCGACGCAAGTCGGAAGGCAAAGGAACACCACCGAGCGCCAGAAACTGGAATTACCGGTTTTCATTAAAGTCCCAGAAGGTTTTTAGCGCGCGCTATCTCGCCCGAAAGATCGACTTTACGGCCTCCGTCGACATACCCGTTTTCACGGAGCGTCTCGACGAAACGGCGGAACTTGTGAAGCCCCGGCTTCAGATTGTCGAGCGCATAAACTTCAGCGCCGCCGCAGGTCGCGGCTTCAGAAAGCATTCCCGTCGATTCGGCCGTGACAAAAAGTCGGCTCGCGAGCGCGACAAAGGCGGGAATCGGATTGAAATGATCCTTGGAATAAATAAGTTTATAATCCCACGGGTACGACTCGACCAGCGCCTCGACGTCGGCCGGCGTGCGCCGCGAGGTCGTAACCCACTTCTCGCAATCGCCCGCTTCGGCAAAAATCTCATCTAGCCGGTCCTTCATCCATCCGGCGGTCATCGTCGAACACTTGTTGGGTCCGCCTATGATGACGGCGAGTGCGGGCCTGCCGGATATCGTATGCCTTTTTCCGAACGCCTTGACACCCTCTTCGTAAAATGCGGCATCGTTCGAAACCAGATTGGCGGGAATTCTGATTACGTTCGAAAGATCTTCGGGGTTGTCGAACGACGGCGCCATGATGCAGTCGAACGACTTAAGGCGATAGCCTCGCGGATACAGGACGACCGCGCACTTTACGCCGAGCGTGCGGGCGAGCGATTTCGCGGGATAGAAAGTCCCGCTCCCCGTGCCTATTACGACAGCGGGCTTAAATCCGCCGTTTTTCAATTCTGAAACGTCACGGGCGTCGGAGGAAAATCCCCAAAGCCACCGCGCGTTGACGCCGATTTTATCGAAAAGATACGAAAGCGCCTTGTGGAATTTGGATATGAAACGGACGGGCGCGATTTCATAATCCAAGCCCAGCGTGCGGGCGAGAGCCTTCGACTGGTTCTCGTGCCCCGCCTTGCCGTCGGTCAAAATCAGCGCTTTAGCCATCGTTACTCCTTATAAAGCGTTACCTGCGGGAGGCTTCTTTAAGCATTTCCTTGACCGCCGCGCGGACCTTTCGCTTGGCGATATTCATCGTTCCTGTAATCGTGCAACCTGCGGCCTTGCGGTGACCGCCGCCGCCGAACTTCTTCGCCAGCTCCGTCGCGTCCCAATCGCCGCGCGTCCGTATCGAGCAACGGACCTCCTTTGTACGGTCGGGAATCTGATAGAAAAAGAGCGCGATTTCATTTCTGACGACGCTCCTCGGAATCTCAATTATATCTTCGGCGTTCGCCTTTGTTCCGCGCACAGAGCGGAAGTCGTCGCGCGTAAGCGTAACTTCGGCGACCTTTCTGTTTTTCCAGACATGCAGCGAACGCCATGCGATGCGCTTAAGCTCGATAGCCTTGCGCGAAAACATCCCGTAGATGACGTCGTTGAAAAACGCGGTTCTGACTCCGTGTTTAAGGAGATCGCCGGCCGCGCGCAATGTCGCCGGGCGCGTCGAATCGTATGCAAAGCGCCCAGTATCGGTAATCATCGCGACCCACAGGGCCTCGGCGGAAACCTTGTCGAGTTTCCATTCCATCCACTTTGCAAAACGCCACACGAGCTCCCCGGCCGAAGAAGCCTCGGCATCAAGGAGACAGGCCTCTGCGAACGATCCGTCGTTGGTTACGTGGTGATCGATGCAGACGCACGGCAGTTTCTCCGCAAACGGCCTAACCTCGGGCGGAAGGCGTGATATATCGCCGCAGTCAACGGCGATGAAAAGATCAAACTTCTGGCGCTTAAGCTTCCTGAGATGAATAATATCTTCAACGCCGTCGAGAATCTTCAATTTGCCGAGCGCATTCAAATCAGCCGCGGCGAACGCAGGATGCCCCGCCGCCGTAAGAAGACGGGCAAGCGCGATCATAGACCCCAGAGAATCCCCGTCGGGACTCAAATGTCCCGAAATGAGAATTCTGGAAGACGACTCAATCGCCTTCTTTATCGCGCCATAGATTGCTCTATCTTTATTCATAAGTTGTGAATTATATCAAAAAGCGGACGCTTTATGCAAAACTCACAACCCGAAACCGAAGTACTTATTCGTATTGTTAAACGAAATATCCTGAACGATCTTGCCAAGCGTCTTATAGTCCGCGATAACTTCTCCGTTCTCCACCCACTTTCCGATAAGATTGCAGAGAATACGGCGGAAGTATTCGTGCCTGGCGTACGACAGGAACGAACGCGAGTCGGTCAGCATTCCGACAAAGCCCGCGAGAGAACTTAAATTCGCAAGGTCCACAAGCTGCTTCTCCATACCCGTCTTGTGGTCGTTGAACCACCACGCCGAACCGATCTGGATGCGCTGGGGGAATGTGCCGTTCGACTGGAAGCAACCGGCGATCGAGCCCATAATCTCGTTATCGTTCTGATTGAGAGAATAGAGAATAACCTTAGGCATCTTACCCGTCTGTTCAAAAGCATTAAGAAGATTGGCGAGAGCCTTGGCGCCGCGCGTATCACCCACGGCGTCAAAACCGGTATCAGGCCCAAGTTCAGCCATCATCTTGTCGGAATTGTCGCGAATGCAGCCGTAGTGAAGCTGCATAACCCAATCGCGCGCAGCATATTCGCCGGCTAGATACTTCAAAACAGCGGTGCGGAACTTATCGCCCGTAGCGACATCGATTTTCGCGCCTTTCCTGCCCGCGGCGAGAATCGCGTCCAGCTCCTTATCCGTCGCCTCGGCATAGACGGCGTAATCGAGCCCATGGTCGGAAACCTTGCATCCCTTCGATGCGAAAAATTCAATTCGCTCGCCGAGAGCCTTTTTAAGATCGGCGAATTTTGAAATCTTGAATCCGACAACCTTCTCGAGCTTTTTGATATAGTCGGCAAAGGGCTTTTTATCGACGTTGAACGCCTTGTCGGGACGAAACGCTGGGAGGACTTTCACCTTGCACTTCTTATCGGCAACGATCTTATCGTGCCACTCAAGCGTATCAACGGGATCGTCAGTCGTACAAATAAGCTTAACTTTAGACTGATCGATTATGCCGCGGACCGACATCGACTTTTTGGAGAGAGTCTTGTTGCACTTATCGTAGATTTTCTTCGCGGACGATTCGTCGAGCTGCTCGGTCACGCCGAAATAGTTCTTAAGCTCAAGATACGTCCAATGGTAAAGAGGATTGCCGATAAGTTTAGGAAGCGTAGCCGCCCACGCCTTGAACGCCTTATACGGATCGGAGAATCTCGATCCGGTAACGGAATCCTCCTGAAAACCGCAAGTACGCATCTGGCGCCACTTGTAATGATCGCCCCCGAGCCAAACCTCCGTAATCGTCTTATACCGACGGTCTTCTGCAATGTCTTTAGGGTCGATGTGGCAATGATAATCGATAATCGGCATTTTCGCGGCATACTCGTGATACAGTTTCTTTGCCGCAGCCGTCTCCAGCAGAAAATCCTTGTCTAAAAACTTTTTCATATCATCCTCCGTCGCAAAACAAAAAAAACTCGGACATCTCCGAGTTTGACGTATAATTTGGTGGCCAGGGCCGGGATCGAACCGGCGACACACGGATTTTCAGTCCGTTGCTCTACCAACTGAGCTACCTAGCCACAGTATAGGTTGGAAATGGTAGGAGCACAGGGATTCGAACCCTGGACCCAGTGATTAAGAGTCACTTGCTCTACCAGCTGAGCTATGCTCCCATTTCACTGCCTCGGATTGATTGGAGCGAGCTAAGGGACTCGAACCCTCGACAACCACCTTGGCAAGGTGGCACTCTACCAACTGAGTTAAGCTCGCCAGCGTTTCGCGTATCACCCGAAAACGAG
>JAGCJE010000079.1 GCA_017648225.1 Kiritimatiellia bacterium
ATGCCGGACGTATGTCGTGAAGTAATCGGATGAATAATTTGAATCTGACGTCCTGATCGTGTTTTCGTCGATGATTTCTTCGACGACGCAGACATGACCGGCAAGACCGCCACTAAAGCAAAGGATCGCGCCCAGGCGCGGCTCGGTTCCGCGTTCCAGACCGTCGGACGTATAGCCATAATAACCATCTGCATTCCCGAGATACATCGGGCAATCATGCGTATTTGTCATTTCCATATATCTGAAATGAACATACCCGGTACAGTTAGGAAGAACGCAGCCGGTGTCATAATTGCGGACGATACATTTATTATATCCACCGTAATTCACATTTATCAGCAGAGGATCAAGCGGATCAGGCGCGGTCAATCTCGGCGTAAAACTACTCATAATAGAACCCGCCTTCAAGATACGTTTTGATCTGCGATGCTTCCGTCTGCGTTCCGGCGATCGATACGTCGCCATCCTGAACCATGACAAACCCTGTAAGGCTGCTGATCTGTCGGTTCTGCATTAGCGGACGTCCGGCGTGCGAATTGTCTTCATCTGTCACCGGGTAAAAATGCTGAACCAATCCCGGATTTCCTGACAGATCAGACCAACCGCCCGCCGATCCGATCGTATTCGCCTTCGGTGCCGCTGCCTGAACGGCTGAACCGATCCCGGCGGCTGCACCTAAAAAGTTCCCTGTTAGCGCAGACATTCCCGCGCCCATGATAGACGTCGCGCTTCCGATGATATCCTGCCTGATCTGTGATAACTGGATCGGGACGCCTAACTGTGCCTCGATCCTGTTTACTGACGTGCCGGCGATCTCGACGTTAAGAATACCCGAACCGTTCATACAATCGATCCTGTAATCGCAGACGATCGAAGAAGCGGACGCGAGAACCCGCGTATCAAGATTGATCAGACCGAACGGCGGTATAAATAACTCTGCTTCTGTATACGGCGCGACATTCAGATATGATCCGCGCGCCGACGCCTGCGGGTGCCGCGGAATGCTGGATATCGTCGTGCTGTCGTGAATGAATCCCGGTGTTCCTGTTCCGAATTTATAGCCTTTCGCGCCGGTATTGATTCCCATAATCGTGACGTCAGACCATGTCCCGTTATGCGACGCGACAGACAATGAAGCCGGTATCCATACGCAGGATTTAATATAATCGAACGGATCGATTATATTTTTCTGCAGTGAAAACGCTGCATCGTTGACGTCGAAGCCGTTATCTGCAGATACGAACGACGCGATCAGATATTGACACAATGTCATCAGATACCCCGCACCGATAGCATAATATGCGATCGAACCATGCGACGGTGCATCTGAAACGACACCGACGATATATGATCCCGTTCCGATATTACCGCCGACGTCGATTATACTGTGCCACGGCGTAGAAAACGACGTCACCGCGTGCGTCGGTATCGCTTTCATCGGGTACAGATTATCAATGATCGAACCGTCAGACGCGGAAGCAGAACGCAGAACATAAAGCGTGCTGCTTCCGATTTCGTCCTTATACGTTGCAAGAACATCACACACCATATGCGCGTACCATAACGCGCCGTCATATACCCATTCAGCGATGAAATAATACCGACCGAATTCGGGGATATACGCGTAATTATACGCAGCCGGTGATGAAGTTCTTCCGATATCCAATCCGATCACCGGGTTAATCAGCCCGGATGATTCCTTCAGGATGCATGAAAATTGAGTTCCCGTGCCATTCGGTCGAAGTGTGCTGTTTTCCTTTTTGGAATGATTATACAGGTTTACCGTAAATGACATGGTTCGTACCCCTTTTCGTTAGTCAAGAAGCAGGATGATTCCTTTTTCTGTCAAATCCTGCATAAGCTGGATATTAACGGTCAGGAATGTATTCCAATACAGACCGCGAGCATTAAGCGGTGTACTGCGAAGAATATAATCTTTGATATTATATGCCAGCGCGTCACGGTCGAACATAACGCCGAAGACGGAAGAAAGATTCTGCGCTGCCGTTGTGTCGAGCGTTCCGTCACCCTTCAGATAAATCGCCGTTGCGTTAATCTCCATCGGGGAAGTGATTCCCTGCCAGTATGTGACGCCTTCAACGTCAGCATATGCAAGCGGTTCATCATGGTATGTAACGGTGTTGACCATCGCGTCGATCATGTCCAGGCAATCAGCCTGAAGATAAATCATTTGATCCTCGATCGGCGTATGACGGGACAGCGCATGCCCGGTTAACTGTACCTGATATTCAGAAGACCGTTCAGCCATCCGGCGCGCCAGCGTATTGATCCGGCTGCGAACCCACCTGAAGAACGGTTCGACGTTTCCCGGCTGCCATACGGTCGTACTTGTGAGAGAAAGACCCGTCAGAGTGTTGTATTCTGTCAGAAGATGAACGACGCCGTTATTCAGACTGTTTTTCGCTGCGATGAAGTTAACGAGATTAGAACGGATCAGTTCTTCCCTGTACTGTTCCCATTTGTTGGACATTTCCTGCGTCTGAAGCGCAACGAAGGAACCGAGGTTTTCCGGGGATGCGAACGCATTGATCAACTGATCTTCGAACGTTGTGAACCAATCCTGATACACATCTGTACCATAGTAACGCGTTTCGATCACATCGTTTTTGTTGATCGTCCACTGATCGACAGAAGTTCCGTCGACCGGGTGATATGCGTTTTCTGCACCAATCACCTTATCGGCGATGCTGATCTTACGGGTGATACCGCCCCAGCGCATCGCGTCCGCCTGGATTCCGTCAAACTTTGCACGATACGGACGGCTGCTGAAGATGGTACGACCGATATTCTGCATAAGCGCATTGTATACCGTATCCGTTCCAGCCTGAAGCGTTTCATTAGCCATCGAAACAAAATCTTCAAGATTCGTCGCAACGACGCCCGAATGACCCGTCGCCTGCGAATGAAGTACGTTCAGAAGACTATAGACGTCTTCTGTAGCCATAGAATTAACAGACATTTTTTAACCCTCCCTTTTACGTTTACCGAGTTCCGGCGAGATGATCTTTGCGATCAGTTCGTCAGCCGAAGCCGGTTTATCATCCGGCATACGTGCAGCCTGAACGTTCGCCGTCTGAATCTTTTTTATGCTTTCATCCATTACCCGATTCAGGTTTTCGATCGCTGAATTGAATACTTCGCCGATTTCCCGGACGTGTTCTGCTTCCGGCTGTTCCGCTTCTGCCGGTTCTGTTTTGGTCGGAAGATCCCGGTATTCTACCGGCGTCTTTTCCTGAACCATTTCCACCGGTTCAGGATCAACCACCGGCGACGCCGGGGACGCCTGAAACCCATCGCCGGACATATTGCGGATTTCGTCAGCCGTGAAACCGGCGTCGATCAACTTAAAGACATCATTTAGATTCATATATACTATTAACCCCTTTCTGTACTTCTTCATATATAGAACCCAGACAGGCGATCCGTTCGTCACCGTTTCCGAACAGACCGGCGATCGTAAGATAAGACAAACAACGGATCAGCATATCATGATCGATGCGGTTCATCTGCTGAACAGGCTTCTGATCCGTTGTATCATAATGGTCGATATCAACGTAACAGATATCACCGTCAAGAGAACCGCCGTTTAATCTGCTTGTATACTGAAGAAGCGTTCCGTATTCTGACGTATCATCATTGATCTGTCCGTTGTTCGTACCCCATGAAGCGATCCAATGATCGAACCGGCTGCACGCCGGATCGACGTATTTAATCCATGATTTACTGCAGTATACGCCGGTATAATATCCGGCGTTCTGCATACGTTCACAGAATGCTTCTGCGATCTTACCGGCATTGACCGCCGGATCGAATCCGTGATAATCCTTATATTCGGAATTTTCCATATCGACCCATACGCCCATATCGGGATGAATACCCGATAACGTGTTAATGCACGCGTCAGCTTCGACGGCTGCCGATCCGACCGTCAGCGATTCGCTGAACCAATAGACACCGAAGGGGATTTCAAGATCGACGCATTTTTTAACGTTCGTCCTGAAGTATTTATCTTCTGTCGTCCAATAGCCCGCCCGGATTATGACAAACTGCCCGACGTAAGGCGTGAAATCAAAATCACCCTGCCATTCTGAAACGTCGATACCCTTCGAATAACCTTGAATCATTTAATGAATCCTTTCCGCTAACTGCTGAATCAATAACTTCAGTTCGGTTATAATCGACGTGTTCGCGTTGATCGCTTCCTTCATGCCGTCCATTTCTTTTTTATGATTATCGGATTCGCGCTGAAGATACCAAAACAAAACACAGCACGCAGCGATCGGGAAGCCCAGCGTCCCGATAAATTGAGTAATTGTATTTATATCCATGATCGCACCGCCTTTCATAAATAGGCGGCTTCGGTGCTTATGGATGCACATCTGCCCGGCTTCCGACCGTCCATAAATGCAGACCCGCCCAATCAAATTATATAAATAAAAACGTGAAACAATCAATTTGTTTCACGGTTATTATTTGAAGTATTTTTCGAATAGCGCCACAGCCTTATATGAATCGAAAAACACATATCCCGATATGTACTTAAACCAAAAATGAACCTTATCTTTTTTCATCCGTTCCAAATCCATATAATTAGAACCGTACCGATCGGCGCGTTTGATTTTCGCCTGGGTGAATGTGATATAGTATTCTTCCCGGTGTTTATGTTCGTAAACGTACAGATCGCCGACCGACCACCGGCATATATATTCAGATATTTTTCTTTTCTGCACATAACGAAAATCATTCAGTATGAATTGATTATCGATAGACATCCGGCTGTATTCTTCAGAAGCATTCTGATATAGCGCCGTTTCTTTTTTCCGGCGTGATATAGGCGAATTCTGAAGGATCAGAAGCAGGAGATCGCCCCGCGTAAATGATTCTTCGCCGGTGTTGATCATTCGTTCTGCAGCATTCACAATGTCAAACTGTATAAATACATCATTTGCAATATTCAGACTGTTCGACAGACCGACCAGCCGAAGCGGATCGCGCCCGTTCAATTCACGATTTCGGTTAACCGATTCATACGCATTGAATAACGCGATCCCTTCCATCTTCAGCGCCCGGACGTGCGGTTCAGTTATAAATTCGTCATAAAGGATATATTCGTATTTCGAAAGATCGATTCCACGAATCGACGCGAACGTCGAAAGCGCTGCACAAACGCAGATTTCCTGACCCGTTTCTTCGATGCTGATCCGGCTGATCTTCTTTGCTATGCGATCGGTCTTCATGTGCAAGCCTGCCGGCGCAAGATAAGCCGTCAGGGAAGACGTCACCGAATCCGCTTGAAGATCGGCTTCGATCTGCGTCCGGCGTAGAAATATAAAAGGGATTCCGGCTTCGATGAAGTATTTGATAAATCCGTATGTTTTACCGATACCGCGCCCGCCGGTGATAAAATTAAACGTATAACCGGCGTCCAGGATCGACGCGACGTCAACATACCCGGTTTTATGATCGTACAGATTCATAATTTCATTATACAGAAAAACGTCCGTCATGCAGAACGGACGTTTTCCCGGTGTGTCTTTTATCGTGACCGATGAAGCGAATTTATAATATCAGAACGGAAGCGGTTCGTCAACGTCCACCCATTCGACAGTGAATAACTTCTTCGCTGTACCCTTGCGGACGTATTCCCGGATCGTGAATCCGAATTTTCCGGCGTTGATCGCTTCCGTCAGTTCATCATCCGCGATCATTTCGCGAACCGTTTCGACAAG
Source organism: Kiritimatiellia bacterium (assembly GCA_017648225.1). Lineage (GTDB taxonomy): Bacteria > Verrucomicrobiota > Kiritimatiellia > RFP12 > UBA1067 > UBA1067. Next base: position 5,751 of record JAGCJE010000079.1, read on the forward strand.
ATGCGACGGAAGATTACAGATCACATTATCACCGATCGCAGCCGTAGGCTGTGCGCCGTATGCGCCTTTTGTATTGATATACAGTGCGCGAACGCCGAATACGTGATCCTTTTCATACGTCTTCGACAGTTCAAGAAGATTCGTATATACCGCCGTACCGGCTGCCGGATATACGAACGAATAACCGTTGTGCTGCTTGTTGTACTTGTTTGCAAAGTTAGCCATTTTAATTTACCCCTTTTCTATATGTATTAATGACCTTTATCGTGCTGGATGCTGCATCACCCGTCAATCGTAATCGTAATATACGAAGCGCTTTATATCGACATTCATCAGATAATTTATTAACCGCTTGTATTCAAAATCAAGCGACAGCGTATAAGTAGAAGGCTTCAAATATACGTTAGAAGTTATCCTGATCCGTCGGCCTTCGACCGTGATATATTTCCGTTCGTTCCTGTAATCGTTATATATCGCTTCAACACCGCCCGCCTTTGTAAATATGAAGCCGTCGCGGAAGTTTTCAATACTTCCCAATTCTTCAGCGCCGATCCGCTTATCAACGCCGGATATAGTTATATGCAGCCCGTCATCGTCTTCATATACGTATTTTTTCGCGCCCAGCGTACAGAACGCCCGGATCGGTTTATCGTTGTCTTTTTCAAAGATTCCCAGATAATGAATCCTGTTATTCTTGTCTACCGCAGACCATTTATCGTACTGATACATCGTATTCAGAAGGTCGAATTCGAATTCATAATCGCCGACCATCTTTACAGAATCTGTATCGCAGTACAGAAAACCGTCATTATCGACCGCTATGATCCCGTCTTCAAGTTTACGCCTGGCGTATGCTGTACACCAAACGCCCCATTGATACGGAAGCCAGCCTTTATTCTTATATTCTGCTATCATATCATCTTCGGTTTTTGATTCGTCCGGGATCAATACGCCGTTTCTGAATATCATCGTCTGTTTGCATGGATTCTGAACGCACATACCATAGAATGAATTAAATTTATTCTTGATCTTTTGATATGCGTATTCATCGCCAGCGCCTTTTAACGCCGTCTTCTGCCGGTATATGTTCATCAGTAAATCTTTGAACCGTTCGGGAAGCGGTCGTTTCGGTGCAACGAATAATTTAACGATCTCATATTCGAAGATATATTCTTCTTCAATGATCGACAGATCGACTTCCGTTATTGTCATTTCAAGCGCAGACGCGCGAATGATCCGACCGTTGTCCAGTATAGGATCGATAACATAATTACATTTTGCTTCGGGGATATACGGAACAGGAAATGATTCATCCTTCAGCCGGACATCGAATAATCTGATCGTCATCAGACATGCTTTCCCGTGCTGGATATACAGATAAAGATAATCAATATCACCGGGTACGAATACTGTCGGGTATTTTTCGGACATAAGCACCGACGGATATGATGAAGAGATATCGTAACTGTTGATCGGATATTCATCCGTCGCCCGGATCACCCGATCGGCGTTGTATCTGTTCGCGTGCGTATTACCGCCCCTGAAGGCTGCGCGCAGCATATCGAATATTTCGCGGTCGGGCAACATCTTTTTTATATATCGCTGATAGCCTTTTAATGCGTCTTTAGCGTCCCGCCGGACGTAGCCGGTAGAAGTAAGCGGGATCGTATACAGATCGTCACCATCGCGCTGCATTTCGATTATAAGCGCTTCCCGCAGACCCTTCACATCGTTTACGCAATACCTGATTTCGTCATCTGTTAGGATCGTCCAGGGATACCGAATAACAGAATAATCAAGTTCTGTTTTCTGATCCGGGACGTTCATAGATTTCAGAAACTTCGATAATGACATATTGCTATGAAGATATGAACACCTGAATTCTATACGCCCGGACATAAATTTAAGCACTTTCCGATCGTCCAGCGCGAATACGTCATCGATCGGAATAACGTCTTTCAGGTATTGCCATTCATAAGACAGGTTATGAACATAACATACGATCATATGACCGTTCCCGACGTGTTCGTTAATAATGTCGTACATATCCCTGAATTCGTCCCATGTCCTGCCGATCACCGTCAGATCGTCCGTTATCTGCATCTGCCATATATACATGAATGACAGTTCGCTTTCTGTAAGACTGCTGCATTCAATATCGAACGTGATCGGATCAGCAAGATATAACCGGCTGCCGCCCCGCTTTTTATTTCCTTTAGGCTGAACCGGCATATCATCGATGATCGACGGATCGAATTCATCGACGCGGATTATTTGTTCTTTGTTCGCCATGACGTGATCGTTTCCATCTTTAGCTGACGGATATAATCCGATGGTCGTACTTTTGACGATCGGACGATCGGTTTCGCGTTCTGTAAATCCTTGACGTGCTTTGACCAATAATCGAAGTTTTTCATGAATTGATATGCATTCATGTTCAGACGTTCCGCTTCAGCAAATAACTGCTGCGCCTGCGATGATACAAGACCCGCAGCGCCTTTCATCATCCGATTCACGTCGTTCATGAACATTTTATAACGCCCGTACTGTTCTTCTGACATTGAAGACATACCCAATTTTTCGGCAAGTTCAGACCGCCGTTCGGCTTCGATCCGTTGAAAGCCGGAAGCCGTATACAGATCGCTTTTGTAATATGAATTCGAAGCCTGCGACAGCGCGTCAAGCATCGCCGAAGCGCTTACTTCGGACGCCGGTTTAAGACCGCGCAGACCAGCCGGAATATTAGGACGCATACCGCGACGTTCGAAGGCGTGCGCGCGCTGGGTGACAGACCGGCGCAGATTCGTGTACATGGATTTCAGATCGCCTTCGCTGAACGTATTACGGATTTCCTTCTTCGACATCCCTTTGATCGCGTCGATTTTCATCAGCCTTCACCGCCTTTTTCTTTCTGTTCGCCCTGTACGAACGAACGATCATATCCTTAATCACGTTCTGCGGACTATCACCGCGTGAATCAAGATATTCGATCAGATCGGCGTCCTTGTCGTACCGAAGGCGAAGCGTATATGATTTATACGCCTGTTTAGCATAATTGTTCTGATAGATATTATTCACTGCCATTTTCTTTATATTCCTTTCTATCGATCGTCTGGATGAACAGCGAACCGTCCGATTCGTGCACCCGGTCGATTTCGAACACGGCATGATATCCGGCAAGCCGGCACGCATACAGCTTTTCCGCAGCGCGCCGGATCGCGAGATGATACGAAGGATAAGTTTCTATTTTTGCATGATTGACCGGGACATTCTTTACCGGTCGGATTCTGTAATATACAGACATTTTAGCACCTTCCTATATGATATGCAGAATTCCGCAGAACGAATAGATCATCAGCGCTGCGAACGCAGCCAGCGCGAACCATAATTCGATATCAGCGCGGTTCATTCTGACGCCCCCGGTAGAACAGTTCCTGAAGATCGTCGTCCACTGCAGCCGTCGAATAATCGATTTCAAGATATACGACCATTTCAGGCGGGAAGAATTTCCCTTCATGAATGTTCTGTTTAATCTCAACCGTCGCGATTTCAGAATCTTCGACCACGCCCCGATCGATCAGTTCGATCACCTTGAACGGCGATTCGGTGTGAATGTTCCAATGACGCGGACCGACGTAATCGTCGATCATAATATGCGTGTTGGATGTTGTAATGCTCATCAGTTCAGATAATTTCATTTTTGAACCCACCTTTCTATGAAGATTATAACATATATGAATCAAACTTGAAACATATTTTTTATTGACCGCTTCCGGCACGAAGGCAGCACGCAGGACGCCTGGCGAAGCCGGAAGGAACGGATCGGCACAGCCGGGACGACGGACGCCGGATCGCCTTCCCGCTCATGCGCCGGATGCATATGATGCATGCCCGGATGGGGGTTGTTTCGTATGCATAGATCGG
>JAGCJE010000008.1 GCA_017648225.1 Kiritimatiellia bacterium
CCCGTCAAAAACAACTTTCTTACAATTATAAAAAGCAAAATCACCAATTGATGTTATCGTATCAGACATACGAAAACGTGTTAAGCTCGTACAGCCATAAAAAGATTGACTGCCAATTGTCTGCATTTTAGTACCTTCGGGGAAATCGCAAATTTTCAATGCGGTACACCCAAAAAATGCATCATTAACAATTGTAGTAACCGTATCAGGCCAATAGAATTCTTCAATAGTCGTAATATTTTTATAATAACCACATCCTGTAATTTTGCACCCCTCGGGCAAATGAGGAACGAGTGTTCTAAAATTAAGTTTTGTTGATGTACCTGTTTGAGATTTCGCCAAACTACCACCCACTTTTGACAGGGTAAACTTCCAAGGCGTAGCCCCTTCCGCAACAACTTCTGTAATCGTCAACGTACTATTAGTAACAACCTCCCACTTCGTATCTGGCGGTTCGGCAAACAATGTCTGCGCCGAGGCAACTGAAAAAATCGCAAAAAACGAGAAGAGTATATTTTTAATCATTTTCATGTTATGAGGATTATTATACCGTTAAATTATTATGCCCTTTATACGTAACATTTATAGTATACACTACTACCCCCTTCCATACAATCATAAAATTTGCAACTAGCATTGCAATATTTGCAGCACGATTCATCATACTCTAAAAGTCTTGCCCTTCGTTCGCTCCGCTCACGAATGAATGGAAAATCATGTAAAAAGAAAGAACTATATCATACCTTCACATTTTTAAAGTCGAAATAGTTCCGGACGCGACATCCCCGTTGAAAGTAAGATCATGCGCCATAAATCAAGATCCTTCAAAAACAATAACTCTTTTCATTTCACTTGATCATTTCGAAATATCTGTCGATATAGAACTTCTTATGTTCCTCATCGGTGCCTTCGTGGGGAATCGCTTCAAAATACGCTTTCCAATCAGCCTTGGCCGCAGCTGTCCAATAATAGAAGCCCTTGGTCGACTCGTCTAAAGAAAATTTCCTACGGGCATCCTCAAGCGACTTTGAAGATACCGCCGCCTTTAAATAAAACCTCTGCCGGGGCTTTATCATAAAATCAAGGATATATCGTGTGCCCGGCTTGCCGTTCGGCTTCATCGTGCGCACTTTGACGGGCTTAAGAGTAAACTCCATTTTAACATAGACGTCGCGCTCTTTGCCGTCTGATCCCTTCACGCGGCTATGTCCCTCGAACTGTCCGTCCCTGAACTCTCCCTCGTGGGAAAGCACCTTCGCGTCAGGTCCGTCCTGCGTATCGAAGTAAACGCTCATAATTCCGCCCTTCGTGTGCGTAAACAAGGCGTAGGCACAATTTGTGGACGAAGTAAAGCCGGCCCCCAACTGCCACTGCTCGAACTTCGTAAAATAATACCCCGGATTTTTTCCGCTTTCGGAATATTCGGCAGCCTTCTCCATCTTTTTCGTAAAGACGCCGTCGCCCGGAGCATCCTCATCGCGGAAAGGCAGAATGGTGAAATCCTGCACCCACTTCGCGTCCTTCCCGTCGCGGTGGCGGATTGAAAAGCCGCGCACAAACTCATCTAAAGCATCATATCCGCTCTTTCCGTCGCGACGGAAATCATCGTCGGGACGCGCCACGGTATTGATACCGAAATGCTGATCGGAATCTCTGAGCATTCCTGCCGGAGTGCGGTCGGGACGATCGACGGTTCCTTCCTGAAGATTGACGAACGAATAGTTGTTGCGCACAAAAGGCGTAAGCTCCAAAGCGCCAGTCAAATAATCGTAATCATCCCCGAAAAGTGAAGCGAAAAACCCCTTCTTCTCCGGCGTTGAATAATACTTGTATTCGCGATGATCGCCGTTGTAGAAAATGACGTTCATAGGAACCTTCGCTCCGAGAGCGTTCTTAGGGTCGATTCCGAGACGCTTAAGCGGAATGCGGAACTGATAAAGTCGACCGCCCGCGCCGGCGCCTCTACTCGATCTTGCGTTACAAATACTCCTATCGCATTCAAAGGAATCATCCGAAACGATGAATGTGCCGCAGTTGTTGCGGTTTATGGCGTCAAAATGAACATCAACGTGAAAATCCTTAAAGAGGAATCTCACGCCGTCGTTGACGCCCCATACGTGGCCCGAATTATTGTAGCAGCCGTTGTAGGGAGTGACCTTGTTATATTCGTAATTGCCTGTAACGTAAAGCCATTCTCCGTAAAATCCGAACTTGGCTCCGCCGCCGGGAACGCCCGAAACAAGAATGCCGTTGATATCTCGATTGCAATTGACGCCTCGCCCTCCACGAAAACCTTTACCCGTCCACGCGCCGGTCGTTTCGTCTATCGGCGACATGCTCATTTCGCAGGCCTGGGCCGAAAGTGCGGGAGCCTGAGGCTTTTTCGGGAATGAAAGGCGGTTGGTGACAATAGACCCGTCATCTTGAATATACTGCACTTCGTTATCCCAGATGTCGCAGTTGACGAGCTCGGGGGCGCTGTCGATAGGCATCGCCGTTCGAATCACATTATCCTTGAAGACGCAATGCATAGAACCCTGGAACGAGAAAAGCATTCCGTTGCGACCGATGAAAGTATTGTTGGTAACCGTTATTCCGTAACAGTCATGCATGTGAAACGGCCAATAGCTCTCTTCGAAAACATTGCCGGTATACGTCGTATACTGCCCTCCTTCATCATTGTAAAGTCCCGGCCAGTCTCCGTTGTCATGGCAGTAATTGCCTATAAAGAGGCATCTCGTCTGTCCGCCGTAAAGCCCGCCGCCGTCGCGCGAGACAAGCATCGTGTGGTGGATATGATTAGACGCGATAAGCGAATCGCACGACCACGCGCTCATGCCGATATGCCAGGTATGATGGATGTGATTGCGGATAACTTTAACGTCGGAGTAAAAGTTGAGACCCGTCGAAAGATGATGCGTTTCGTTCTCTTCGAAAAGCGTATCGCCTCCGCCGTAGGTCCAAAAACCCGTTCCGTCGAGATGATGGGCATGATTGCGGCGGATTATCTGCCCCTTGTTGTGATATGTCGCCCATGCGTTACCGGCGACATGCCTAAACTCGCAATCCTCGACGACCGCCCCTGTGCAGCCGCGCACGGCGGCGCCGGTCAGGGCATCCATCTTGTCGGCTTTCGCGCAGCCTTCGAAAACGAGACCGCGCAAAGCGATGTTGTGCGATTTTCCGAGCGAAAGAATCTGGTTGATCGCGCTCACCTCGCCTTTGATGTTTTCGGCCGTTTCACCTTCACGCGGCCAATAATAGATTTTATTGTCGCCGATAGAATACATCCAGCACCCGGGATGCGTCATGCCGACGCGGGAATTGTATATTTTGTAGCCCTGATTAAATCTGCCTATCGGCATGGGCGTTCTCTTCGCGAGATAAAAAACGCCGTTCTCCCAATCGTTCGTCGCGATGAAAGTGGAGACGGAATCCCACTCCTGGGGAATATAAAGCTTTACGCTCGTCAAATCGAGATCCTTAAAGGAATCCGGACTGGGGAGCGTTCTGCGGTCATAACGTATGACGCGCCTGTTGTTTTTCGCTATTTCGTTATGGCTCGCGATATACGGAAGAGTCTTGCGTCCTATACCCTGTGGGAAGCAGGAGAATGTCGCGCGCTCGCCGTTTACGACGAACGAATACATCCAGCCGTCTTTCGCTTTGAATGGAAAATCAGCTACGAGAAAACGCCTATCCTTGGGGTCGACCGTCCAGCCCGAAACGCTCTTGGCGCCTGTGAACACGGCCTTACCCTTGTTTTCCGCCTTAATTTCAAGACCGGCGTCGCCTCCGAGAAGAGCTACACTCCTGTCAAAACGATAAAGCCCATCCTTTACGACAATCGTCTTATCCTCGTCGGAAAGAATATTTCTCGTGACGTCAACGGCCTTCTGGAGCGTCGCTACGGGCTTTTCCTTTGATCCGTCGCCTGTAACATCATTGCCCTCCGGGGCCATCCAGACCGTCGCCGCCAAAAATCCCGCAAAAAAAGTGTTCATTTTCTTCGTCCTTTACTTTACATTTTACTTCGCCTTTTGCCCGTTCTTAGGCACGGGTTTATACGTAACAGTCGCCGTGCAATACATATCTACAATATCCCGATCTGAAAAAAGCCCCTTCTTTTCCGGATACTTTTTCTCAAGGGCTCTGCGCACAATACCCACCATCCGATATCCCTTTTTCTCCGAACCGACATCTATCACATCTCCGTCCGCGGTAGTGATCGTGTAGACATATTTTACTTCCTTCATACTGACGCCGAGCACGCGGTCGATACCGCAGAGTCTGCCGAGATAATACCTGTCGGGATCGAGCATTATATTGTTTCCATGCGGAATAATATTGTTGTGTTCCGATTCCTTAACCTTGCCTGCGGGATAGAACGCAACATAGCGCCCCTTGCCGCCTTCACCCGCCTTGACAGCGAGCATGGCACTTTCGTACCGCAATGCAGCGAAAGCATTTTCATCGAGAGTCTCGCTCTCAAGACCGAACTTCATAAGCTCGCCCGAAACGAACTTCCCGTCCTTAAACCGGGCTTCAACGAATTTTACGCGGCTGTCGTATTTAAGCGGCATGGCGAAAATCCATTTATTGTCGCCTTTGGCACAGTCAAAACGCGCCTCGCCGTCAATCACGCGGTAATCGAGCGCCTTAGTGCCGCGAAACACTTCACCGTGAAGTTTGTTGAATGTCGCCCGGGCAGCGTCTTTCGCCGCGAACGGCGAGATCTTCTTTTCGGCGCAGAATCCGTTCAACAGAGATAGAGCACAAAGGACTATTAAAGTTTTTTTCATTTGTCACCTTTTGTCAGTCATTTCAAAAACAAGTTCACCACCGTTGAAAATGTCAGAATGTTTTACAATAAAACCGTTCATTTTTCTGCCGTTTAAGGTTATACTCTTAACATACTTGTTCTCGCGCGAAAGACTCTTCGCGATGACGATAAATGTTTTGCCGTTTTCAAGATTAAGCGTAACCTTGGGCAGTTGCGGTGCGCCTATAACATATTCTCCTCCAACCGGATTGAGAGGATAAAAGCCAAGACAGGCGAAAACATACCACGAGCTGATCTGCCCGCAGTCGTCGTTACCGCAGAGTCCGTCAGTTCCGTCAAAAAAGTAGCGCTCGCACAGCTCTCGCACGATTTCGGCTGCGCGGTCGGGCCTGCCGGCGTACTGCCAAAGATATGGAACATGCTGATCGTGTTCGTTGCCTAAAGCGAACTGGCCGATCGTCCCCGAACATTCGCCGGTCTTCTGGTCGGCAGGCACTTCAGTATTATCGGTAAAGAGCTTTTCGAGACGTGCCGCAAATTTCTCTCTCCCGCCATGAAGCTCCACAAGACCCTCGGGATCCCACATCACGTGCCAGGAATACTGCATTGCGCCACCCTCGGTATAGTCGTTCCAGTCACCCTTGGCCGGCCACTGACGGTACGGCTCGAACGGCGTACGCCATGACCCGTCCGCCTTGCGCCCGCGCATGAGCCCGCTGTCCGCATCGTAGAGATTCCTGTAATTTTTAAGATGCTTTCTGTGATATGCGGCTTTTTGCGCATCTTGCGCAAGTTCGGCCACGCGCATCGCCGCGTAATCAACCATACCCCACTCCAACGTATCCGAAATGCTCGACCAGCGTTTGTCACAAGGCAGATATCCGATTTTGTCGTAATAAACATCCCACAGACTTTTTCCGTTGCCCATGCCGTTGTGGGCTCTGTTAGTTTTCTCAACGGCATCAAGAACACGCTTCGGCGACGACTTCATAAGCCCCTTAATCAGCGCGTCGGCGACAATCGTAATGGAATGCGGCCCGATCATGCAGTAATTCTCTCCGCCGAACATCTGCCACTTAGGCATCTTGCCCATTTCGTCGCACCACTCAAGCATCGTTTCCGCCACGGCTCCGGCCATTTTCGGAGTAAGGATCGTATAAAGCGGATGAGCCGCACGATATGTATCCCACGTTGAAAGCGTCGTGTAAACGTCGGTAGATGTCGCGGTATGAATCCTGCTGACCGTTTTTCCGTAGCGGCCGAAATCCTGAAAGCGGCATCTGCCGTCCACATCGCTGAAGAGATTAGGCTGCACGTACGCATGATAGAGAGCCGTATAAAAAAGCCTCTTGGCGTTGTCGTCACCCTCAGCCACCGCGCATGAAAGAAGCGCGTCCCAGGCGCGGACACAATCCTTCCTCCGGGCATCAAAATCAAAGCCCTCCGGATCTGAAGCGAGATTTTTACGCGCGCCGGCGAAATCGACCGACGAAATGGCGGCCTTGGCCACAATCGCCTCGCCCGGTTCGACATCGAAATCGAGCACGTATCGGCGACCCGCCTTAAAGTGATGGGGAACTTCACACCATGAAACGGGCTTTTTGGAAAACTCAATCCTGGTGAAAATTTCTCTCTCTCGGTTCCAACAGGTAACGCGGTTGTACGCTTCTATTGAAGCGTCATCACCGTTGATCTTAGACTGAGACCATACGACACGATGACGGGGATGATTCGGATCCTGCATCATCCACCATGCGAAGGATCCTGCCTGACAGTCGAAAAATATATGTACGCGCCCACCTTTTTCAAAAGTATAGCGGTGGTAGGCGACGCGCTTTGAAGAAGTAATCTCCGCGCGGACTGAATGCTCAGGAAGCGACACGGCGTAATATCCTGCGCTCGCCGTCTCGCTCTTCTTATCCATTTTAGCGACAAACCGCTGAGTTTCGTTCGTCGGATACGCTCCAGTAAAAGGAAGCAGGAGAAAGTCCTGAAGATCGGCACATCCCGTCCCGGAAAGGTGGGTCTGGGTAAAGCCAAGAAGAACATCGGACCTCGGGTCGTACCCGTTACACATGCTGCGGTAATCAAGGGCCTGGGAAAAATCGGCCGGATTATGATCATGAGGCATTAAGACAAGCGATGTATCGGGGCCCGGCTGCACCATTCCCATCGGCCAGACGGGGCCTGGGAATGTATTACCGCCATTGCCCGTACCTATCATCGGGTTGACATATTTAGATAAGCTACCGCTCTGCCCGTTTTCAGATACCGCCCAGAGATCAAAAGCCATGCTAACGGCGGCTGCTACACAAGAAATAAAAACAAAACGCTTTCTCTTCGTACATTTCATATCGCGGGGAACATTATGTCCGATGTCGTGCGAATCAAAGCTCTTTTATGCGTATGTTCCTGAACATGGCAACGCCGGGAACGAAAGTCTGACCTTCCTTCGGACGGCGCTGAAAATGGACCTGAAGTCCGATAAAGCCGCTCTTATCCAAATCGTCCGTCATATCGACGACGAGGTTACCGTTGAGGTACGTCATAATTCTGGAACCGCGGCAGACGACACGCATCTCGTTCCAATCCTGTTTCTTGAACGACGCTTTCGCCGCATCGAGACGGTCTTTGGGCGTAACATCGGTGTCGAGCCAAATTTTACCGTTAACATAACCGCGCCTTTCCTCGTCGTAAATGCGGCCCGTCGAGGCGCCGTTCGGAGTAATCTCGGCCTGATAGCCGTACACAAGGCGGCGCGGAGGGAAACGCGACGGCTTATCGGTCGAACGGAACTGGACGCCGGAATTGCCGCCGATGATTTTGAAATCGACCTTCAAATCAAAATCGGAATATTTCTTATCGGTAACGAGAAACGTGTTTATTCCGATGTCGCTAGGAACGCCCCTACCGACGATGCAGCCGTCTTCGACGGCAAACTTATTTTCGCCTCCCTTGACCGACCAGCCTTTAAGCGATTTGCCGTCGAAAATCGCCGTGTAGCCGTCGGCATCAGTCTTAACCTGTTCTGAAGCGAATGACGAAAAGGACGTGCAAAGCGAAAGAATAGCGATACAGCCAAAGGGTACCAATGTTCTCATTATAATTTTCCTTTCATTAAAATACTGAAATAGTATACTCAATTCACACGCTTTTAGTCATTTGTAATGATTGCAACGAGAGTTGTAATAATTGCAAGTCGGCAATTCTTATGGTACAATCATAACACAATGAAAAAAATCGGTATTCTTATAGAACGGGAAAGAGCGTTCAGCCGCGATCTTTGCTCCGGCATAATCCAGTACGCCCAGGAATGCAAAGACTGGTCGCTGACGATGCTCGACTTCGAATCCACGATAAATCCGTCCGTCGCCGCAAAGTTCGACGGATTCATCATCCGCGCGATCAACCAGAAAATCGTCGATACTTTCGCTGCGACAAAAAAGCCGGTGATCGATCTTTTTGAAAAAATGACGGCATCGCCCTTCGTCCGCGTCATGCAGAACCCGACAAAAATCGGACAGATGGCGGCAAGACATTTCCTCCAGCACCACTTCACCTCGTTCGGATTCTTCGGCCATGAAGGCGCCTCCTATTCCGACATGCGGCGCGACGCGTTCATTGAATGTCTTCGGCTGCACCGCAAAAAATGCTTCGTCTACAAAACGCCGAAATCGGTTATGCTCAATTTCGAGCTTGACGTAATGCTGAAGGAAAAATACAACGTCAGCACCGAAAAACGCGCAATCATAAACTTCATAAGAAAAATTCCGAAACCGATCGCCGTATTCTGTTCTCACGATCTGAGAGCCCACCAGCTTATCACGACATGCCGCGAAATCGGAGTGGACGTTCCGTCTGAAATCGCTATTCTGGGCGTCGACGACGACGAAATGCTGTGCACCTTCTCGTCACCGAGCATTTCCAGCATAAACCCCAACGCCTACGGCATCGGGCGCAAGGCCGCCCAGACGCTCTCCAAAATGATGAACGGCGAACAGGTCGAACCGATCATCCGAGTAACCCCGAGACAGGTCGTGACCCGGGCTTCAACCGAGGTCTTTACGCTCGACCCTCCCTGGATGTCAGACGCTCTTGTCTATATAACCAAGAATGTCCACAAAGGAATATCGGCATCCGACGTATACCGTCATGTCAACCGTTCACATACTGTTGTCGACCAAGCTTTCCGCGAAACTCTCAACTCAACGGTCTCAAAGGAAATCGCCTCAGCCCGTCTGAGAGAAGCCCACAGGCTCGTCATATCTACGAATCTGCCATTTTCAAAAGTATTCAAACTGTCCGGATTCTCATCGATCCAGTACTTTACCCGCTCTTTCACCGCAGCTTACGGCAAAAGCCCAATGAAAGTCCGAGAAAAAGCGAAAACTCCCGAAAAACGCCGATAAACTCAACGACCGTCAACCAACCGTTAAGCGCGACTATTCGCTGAGGAAACTCAACTCTGCCTTCGAGGGTCTTCTGCCGTATTCGCTGATTTCGTAAACCTCGAGGTTTTTCGGCACGGGACGATCCGGATGTTTTTCTTTCCACACTTCCGCGAAACGCTTCGCGTCGGCGCGTTTGCGTCCGAACGTGTACCTGTTTATATACTCGTTGCGCGCTTTGATGTCCGAGCGGTCCCCGAGCGCGGCAACGGTTTTTTCGCGCCCGCTATCCCAGGGTAGCCACTCATAAATCTGCGACCCCTGTGCGTCAAGACCGTCGCAGAGCCTTTCGATGTAATTATCGACGTCGAACATCAGGTCCGGTCTGATCGGACGGGGATTTGTAAAAGCGTCGGTCATGTAAAAAATGACGGGACGGTGACGTTGCGCCGGAACTTCCGGACACCAGTGCGGCACGCCCAGAAGATAACATGCGTCCGTGACGAGCTGACCGGTCGCTCGGTGATCGGCGTGATAGTCGCACGTTCTGTGGGTGATAATGTAGTCAGGCTGATATTCGCGGATTTTGCGCGCCACATTCTTGCGCGCATCATCGGTCGGGAAAAGGCCGCAGTCGGGATAACCGTAAATGTCGTAGCCGTCGAGTTTCATGCGCCGCGACGCCTCAAGAGTTTCCTTTCGGCGGACTTTCGCGGTCTCGTCGGGAGAATAGACATGGTGCCCCATGCGTCCGTCCGTCATGGAGACGAACTTAACCTTGAAGCCACGGTCAATAAGCCTGAGAGCCAGGCCTCCGCAGAATATGTCAGCATCATCCGGATGCGCTCCTATGACCATGACTCTCGCAGGCCCGGGGCGGCGCAGACCGCCGGTACCCGAAACAGGGGGAACGGCCTTTGAAATCTCGGCGGTTCCCCCGCCCGTCACGCCGCAAAAGGCGTTTTCCGCCTTAGGTCCGGAGAACGTGCAGCCGGCAGCCGCGGCGACGCCGGCCAAAACGGATAATATTTTTATCTTCATTTTTTTTCGTTCCTCTGATTTCAGTCTACAGGCGTATATTTAAGACGCGCACCGATATAAAGATCAACCGCTTTACGCATATTGATTTTCGTCGGATCAGCTCCTGCATCCGCATGGATTTTAACAATCGCCTTGTGGAGCGCGGCCTCGTTGTACGAGCTTTTTTTCGAAGCGTTGACGAATTTTCCGAGAGACCCCTTAACGCCGTCCTTAGACTCATAATCAACCGTGCAAGCGAGCGAATCGACCTTCACGCCGCGCTGCTTTATTACGGAGGGAAACGCTCCCCACAGATCACTGATGGGATTAAGCCTGAAATTCCTGACTTCCTTCCAGCTTGCAGTACGGTTAAGCCTTTTTTTGCTCGAACGGTGGATGACGACGGGCGAGGATGATTCCGAGCCGATCTTCGAAGCCGCCATAACGAAATCGCGCTTCAGAAGATCGAAGTCGTCCGCGTCAAGTTTCACGCTCTCGAGACCGAAAACGTGCAGATCGCCCGAAATGAACTTTCCGTATGAAAATTTCGCGTCGATAAATCTTACGCGGTCGTCGGTCGAAACCTGGAGCATAAAGCGCCATTGCCCAACGCCCTTCGCCCTGTCATAGCGCAGTTCATCGGCAACGGTCTCCGCCGGCTTCGCCTTGCGTCCCTTGAAAACATCAAGATATGAAGCCTCGAACCTGACGCGGGCCTTCTTGAGCGTCTCGGCGGAAGCTCCCGAGAAAACCGAAAACGCGAATACAGCGGTCAAAACAGCTGAACAGATAGTCTTCATCACTTGATCTCCTTAAGAGGTTCGGTCGGTATAACGAGATGCCCAGTACGGACATTCCCGCCATCGGTTCTAAACACATAACGGTAGGCGTCATGATCGGCATTGTACGTCTCGGCATTAAATACAGTCGATCTGCCGCGAGGTTCAGCCTCAAATCCGACAACCTCAATCGGGAGGCGCAGCTCCATAGTCGAACCGTTCCACCATCCGGAATCACGCACCTTGAAATCGCCCTCGGGCAATACGTAAGTCGAACCCTCGACGACGCTTTTACCGGTCCAGAAAAGAGTTACCGTCATCGTCTTTCCGAAATAAAGCCGTATCGCGTCGTGAACGCCCCAGACGTTTCCTGTATTCTTCATTCCGGGATAAGGCGTAAGCATAGGGTTCTTCAAAAAGATATAGAAGTACACGTACTTGTCGTCGTGCGAATAGCTCAATGTATTTCCCGGCTGGGTTCCGGGCTCCGGGTAACCGTCCGATCCTACGTTGAACCATACCGATTTTCTCCAGTTGATAGGATATTCGCCTTTCGAGCGCTTGGCGTCGATCTGGGGCCCCTTCGGGTCATGTTCGGCGGCACCGTTGACGGGAATGATGATATCGGGGCGAAGCTCGGCCTTCTTCCGCTCCAACGTCAGACTTTTGCTGAAGACATACTCGTCTTTCTTCCCTTTTTTCCTGAGATAAACTTCGTTTCGCGCCCATTCGGCGCAATTCGGAAGATATGGATCGGAGACGATCGGATCTTTCGTATATATCTTGTTGTCGACGAAACGGTTGCGCCACCCTCCCTGGAAAGACCAGCGCATCGCGCCGTCGTATTTGTAGACATTGTTCGATATGACGATATCGTACGACTGATGCATGTGCATCGGCCAGAAGAGACCTTCGATCCTGTTGCCCGTGAAAACGGTATGCTGAGATCCCTCGTCGGCATAGAGACCCGGCCACGAGCTGTAATTGTCGTACTTCACGAGATTGTCCTTTACGAGGGAGTAGTCGTACGCTCCGTAAAGAGCGCCTCCGTCGCGGCTGCGGAGCATGGCGTTTCTGAGTTCGTTGGAAGCGACGACGCTGAAGCGTCCCCAAAGCGTAAGAGCGCTCCGGCCAATTTCACTGACCTTATTGCCGATACACTCGATGGCCGGAGTCTGCATATAGATGCCGGAGTGCATATTCTGGAGAACATTGCCGCGCACTTTGCAGTGGCCTTCGCCGCCGTCGATGAAGTTGATGCCGGTTGAAGAAACATCATGAATGTAATTGTCGTCGATCACCGCGCGGTTGGGCTTCAGCATATAAATTCCGCCGCCGCCGGAATTGCGCACTTCGCAGTTCTTGACAGTGAAAAACGGGCAGTGCCTTACAGAAACGGCCGCCGCCATAGGCCCGTTCGAATACGCTCCGCTTCCTGTCGGATTGAAACATCCTTCCATGACGAGACCGTCGATCGTACAGTTATGGCTATTTCTTAAATCGAAAATGGCGGGAAGACGCGAGATCGTGCTGAAAATTTCGTTCGGATTCTCTCCCTCGCGCGGATAATATATGATTTTCGATTCGCGCTGATCGAACATCCAATCGCCGGGATCAAGCATTCCGAGACGCGAATTGTAGATTTTGAATCCTGTATTGTACTTGCCTATGGCCATATTCGTCTTCGTCTTGAGAATAAAGCGCTGATTGGCGACGTCGTTCGTCGCAATGTAACTGCGCGTAGAGGCCCATTCCTGCGGAACGACGACCCAGTTACTTTCAAGGTCGAGAGAGGCGATATCGAAGCCTTCAGGGAACGACTTCGGATCATACGGAAGACTCGTAAAGTTTTTTCCTTCTCCCAATTCAGCCGGACATACGATGTTGACGCCTTGCGGATAAACGGAAAGGCTCGCGGACTTTCCGTTCACCATGAAGTAATACTGGAGTTTTCCGGGAGATTTGAAAGGAAGATCGGCCGTTATAAAACGCGAATCCAGAGCATCGGTCCGCCATCCGGCAACCCTCATCGCACCTGAAAGGACGGCCTTTCCCTTGTTTTCGGCCCTAAAAGTAAAATCGTGACTTTCGGCGGGAAGCGCAATCGTCTTTTCAAGTTCGTAATAACCGTCCAGGAAAACAATTTCGCGCTTCGCATCGCTCTTTACGGCGCATGCGAGTTCAACGGCCCGATGCGGCGTTTTAACGGGGGAAGACTTCGTGCCTGAATTCACGTCCGACCCGTCGGGCGAAACGTAAAACGCGATCGTCGGACGCTCCAAAGAGGCGTATGACGAAATCACCGCCGCCGTAGCGATTAACGCCGCCAACGCTTTTCTTTTAACATTCATTTTTTCTCCTTCTTATTTCACGACCGGAGCCATGCGGACGGTCCAGTTTTCTTCCTTTATCGGGAAAATGTATTTTTCGAGCGGCTTAGGTCCGCAGGAATTGCCGCCGAGACCGAGCTGTCTCAAATCGAGATTAAGATAGATTTCAGGACGCTTAACGAGCGGAATGCGGCGGCGCTCCTGTTCGGCGCGGTGACGCGAAAATTGGATATCCTCCATTTGGTAGTGAAGCGCCTGAACAAACATCGGATTATCCGAAGAGAACCTGACGCCTAAACCATCCTGATCCCTAAACTCCACCCACCTTACATCGCTCTTAAATCCATTATCCTGAGGACGGACATAATCGACATACTGTTCGCTCACCGTCGATTCCCAAAGTCCGAAGAATGCTGACGTAAAGCGGTCGACATAATTTTCGTGAGGCCCACGCCCGTACCAGCACATGTTTTCAAGACTCTTATCAAGGATCATCGACAATCCGAGGCGCGGCAGAGCAATCGGCATCGTACCGTGCGGAACAAGGCGGTTTTTCATCTCGACAGATCCATCATCCATAAACGTCCACCGCGCTTCGTGCGTGAACCCTGCGGATTTGGAGCCGGTGATTTCAGTCGTGACGACTACCGTCCCGTTCTCGATCTTTATCGGTCTTGCGTGATACCTTAACTGCGTAAGACCGGAGGCGGGAAACGATCCGTAATACATCGGCGTCATATGCTGATGACCGCAAAGCCAGACGTCATTATCGACGAAAGCGCGCTGGCACGTGACGACGGGCCCGGGGAGAACTCCTTCGGCGGGAGCGCGCAGAACTGCCTTGCCGTTCATCGTAAGCTCCTTAACCGCTCCCGTCGCACGATCGAAAACAACGCGTGTACGAGGCGAAAACGCGACGACTTCGCGGTCAGTTTCACAAAGCTCGATTCCGACAGGACCGACGACGGGATTTTTCTTTACATCCTTCGAGGGAATCGCTATCTGATTGCGGGCGACGATCCACCCCTTCTTCGCCCAGGGCGTGTCGTTCTTGAGCGCGAATGAGATATTGAGAAATCTCTCGCCCTCGCCTGCAAAATCTTCAGCCGCAAAAGGAAGTTTCGCGCTCGAAAGAGGCTTTACCGCAGGAACGTCGAACACGCCCTTCTTTACAGACTTGCCGTCAACGATAAGTTCCCAGTCGCCGGAGAATTCATCCGCAGATGTGAACGCGTAGCGGTTATAAAGAGTAAAGGACGAATCGACCGAGAGATAACGTTGAACATGCCCAGCTTCAATAAGTTTCGGCGTAACCTTCCGCTCGGCGGTAATAAGGCCGTTGCAGTTGAACGGCCCGTCGTTCGGCGATTCGTCGAAGTCGCCGCCGAAAGCGAGATAGCGCTCACGCTTTCCTGTAGAGGGATCGACGCGGTTCGTCTCCTTCCAGATCGCCTGATCGACCCAGTCCCAGATGCACCCACCCGTCAACGAGTCGTACTTATAGAACAGCTGCCAATATTCCTCGAAGTTACCGAGCGCGTTACCCATCGCATGTGCGTACTCACACATGAAAAACGGCTTATTCGGCGTCTGAGTACGGATAAAATCGGGAATATCCGACTTTTTGGCTAACACCGTCAAAT
Source organism: Kiritimatiellia bacterium (assembly GCA_017648225.1). Classification (GTDB taxonomy): domain Bacteria; phylum Verrucomicrobiota; class Kiritimatiellia; order RFP12; family UBA1067; genus UBA1067. The sequence continues at coordinate 14,944 of JAGCJE010000008.1, forward strand.
TCGTCTCAAGCCCATCTCCGAGACGTCCGCGCTGATCAATCCAGGCAATCGAACGATACATGCGCGAATCAACGTCGCTCTCCTTGTTCATCCTCTCCCAATGAACGATGCGATAAGGATCAAGACGCTTCACGGCATCGCGTGCTGCCGTAAAACACGGTCCATGCCCCGTCTCATTGCCGAGAGACCAGAAAACGATCGAAGGATGATTGCGCATGAAAACGACATGGCGCTCATTACGCTCGACGATCGAATGCTCCCACTCCTTGAAAAGACCCAATCCCTGCTTCGAAAGATACATCGACTCATGCCCTTCGACATTCGCCTCGGCCATAACATAAAGACCATAACGATCGCAAAGATCATACCAGAGGCGATGATTCGGATAATGACTCGTGCGCACAGTGTCGAAATTGTGGCGCTTCATAAGTTCTATATCCTTTATCATTTCCTCAAGCGTCACGGCGCGTCCATGCACGGGACTGGCATCATGACGGTTTACGCCTCTGAACTTGATTTTACGCCCATTCACATAAATCGCGTTACCGATGATTTTCTGATCTTTAAACCCGATGCGGCGCATACGGATATCATCGCCCTTTTTTACAACGAGCGTATAAAGATACGGCTTCTCCGCGCTCCAAAGCTGAGGCCTGAATTGAAGTTTAAAGTGGGAGTCGGAGAGTTTCTTAAGATCAGCAACCTTCTTATTCTCCGCATCGTAAAGGGAAGCCGCGTCACCGTTCTCCAACTCCAACTCGAGACTCCAACTTTCATATCCGTCGAGAGGCTGGGTTTTTACCTTAAAGTCCCAGATACCGTCCTTAGGCATGGACCAAAGCGTAACGTCACGGAAAATCCCCGAATAACGCGTCATATCCTGATCTTCGAGATAGCTGCCGTCGCACCAGCGGTAAACCTCGACGGCGAGAGTGTTTTCGCCTTCCTTGACGAAATCCGTAACGTCGAATTCGCTCGGAAGTTTAGAATCTTCGGCGTAACCGACCTTTCTGCCATTTACCCAAACGTAGTAAGCGCTGTAAACTCCGTCGAAACGGAGAATCACGCGACGCTCTTTCCAGTTCTCAGGAACAGTAAACTTTCGGCGATACGAGGAAACGGGATTGTAGTCGTCCTTTCCGCTCTGACGGTCGCGGATACGCGGCCAATCGAGTTTATGGGGATAACGCCAGTTCACATAGCCGGGGCTACCGAAGCCGTGAAGCTCGACGCATGCGGGAACGGGAATCGTAAACCAATCGCTGTCGTCGAAGTCTTCAGCCTCAAACCCCTTAACGCGCAGCTTCGGATCTCCCGCCCAGGAGATCTTCCATATCCCGTTAAGCGACATGCGATACGGGCTATCGACATCGAGCTTATCCGTAAGAGCGTCCTTCTCGCTCGCAAGCGGCACTGAATACGTTCGCGCCGGGAGACGGTTCCGAGAATTAATTGCCGTATTCTCCCAATCGTTCGCGTCGGCATCAAGGAGCGCGTCGAGATAATGCTTCCAATCGAACGGGGTTAAATCGTGCTTTCCTTTTCTCGTATGATACTTTACCCTGTCTTCTCGCCCGTAAAGCTTCCAAATGCGCTTAGCGCTCTCCGCGGCCGCCTTCTCGCCCGCAGGCCCCGCCCATAAATCTTCGGACGCAGACGCTACGCAGAGCTTTCTCGGCGCGACAAGAGCGAGCCACTCATCCTGATCGTGCTCGATTATGTCCTCGCGCCCTGGAAAGACTTTCGCCATTCTCCCGCAAAACCAGTATGTAACCTTGTAATGGAGAAACGATTTGTAATATTCGCTTTCCGGGAGCTTCATGCGGTTAAGCTTTGCTCCTCCACAGCCCGAGTTATTTGAACAGACGAGCGAAAAACGCTTGTCAAGCACACCTGCAACCAAAGCGGCCTTTCCGCCTCTGGAGTGTCCGACAATTCCTATGCGCGACAAATCGAACTCCCTCTGATCTTCAATCCAGTCGACAAACAGGCTCGCGCCCCACGCCCATGCCGAAAGCGTCCCCCAGCTCGTTTCGTTGCGGTCTTCCGGCCTTTCAAAGCATGAAACGGCGCCGCTCGCATGGGCAGTTTCAGGATTGTACGTTTCAGGGCTTATTTCGCTGAGCATAAAAGCCGCCGTCGCGCAGCCTCTCGCAAGAATCTCTCTGACGGGCCAGAAATCGACTTCAGGAACCTTATCCTCAGGAAATTTCATCACCTGGGGACGATTGCAGAGAAGAATCATCAACGGAAGATTTTCTTTTCCGCGCGGCTGAAAAACCGTAACGTCGAAATGATTCTTTCCATACTTGCCTTCATACTTCACGCGAATCTTGCGCTTGATAACTTCGCCACCGTCCAATTCAAGCCTTTCAATGCACTCATACGTAGCTTTCGCGTCGTTAACAGCCTTAGGTCTTACGCCGTATTCGTTTTCGAGAAACCACTTTAACGTCTCCGGGCGCTTTACCTTCTCCCACTCTTCTCTGCTTTTAGCGCCCCATTCTCCGGGAACCTGCGTTACAACGCTATCTGCCGCGCTGCAAAACTGAAGCGCAGACAAAATACCGAACATCAAAAATAATTTACTTTTCATAATTCTCGAGCTTGCCAACCTCCAACAGCCACCCAACTCCTAACCACTAACTACTGACTCCTAACCCCCAACTACTTCCACCTCGCTTTATAGATTTTCGCGCCGGGAAGTTTTTTGTAATCGCGTATCTTACCGTCTTCGCAAATCTCAATCGTATCGGTCCACCATTTTGTGCGGGCCGTCGTTACAAGATCCTTGCCATCTTTCCCCGGATCGTATGCTTTAACGTCGCGCTTGACGATTGAGCGGTCCTCGAGAAAGACGCGCTTATCCATATCGAAGAACATCACCTTTTCATGGGTAGTCAAAGCGAGAAGACGCGTCCCCGGAACTGGCCTTAAATCATGACCGTAAGTGAGGCCCTTTTCAACGAGCGAATATGCGTCGAGACGCTTAAGAATGAATTTCCCGTCGGGCGCACGTGAGACAGAGCAAGGCGTAAGCGAGGGCGTATCCAACACCCAAAGAATACCTGTCTTCGAATCCCAGTGAAGTCCATGGGGATTATCGAACCAAAAAGCCGTACTGTTCTGTTTTTTAGGCTGCAGCGCCTTATCGCCTTTTATATCGAAGAGATAAAGGAGACCTGCGTAAAATTTTCCGCCTGTAGCTACAACAGCGACGACATCATCGCCTACGAGCTCGATTGAATGGGACATCATCTTATTAACGCCCCACGCGTTAGCCTTGCAAGTATTGTAATCTACAACGGCCCAACAACCGCTGCACGCCGCGACAAGAATCGACTTGCCATCCGCGGTAGGCTTGCATTCGGCCAAGTTGCCGAGAAACTTCTTGCGCATTGCCGCGGGGATGACAGTATCGCGGGGACCCGACCATATCCATTTAGGCTCGCCGAGACTGTCGCCCGGAAGCGATGCGTCGTACACTCTAATCGACTGATCCCCCGCCTGATCACAAATAATAATGTCAGAAGCGGAAGCTACCGTAGACCCCAAAACCGAGATTGCGAAAAACAGACAACTCTTCATAATCAACTCCTTCATATCCATCATCACTGAACCCAACGGGCGCGGCGGACGGCGGCGCCTTTAATCTTTTTAAACGGAATAAACTTTCGACCCCACTGACGCTTCTCTAAAACGTCGCTACCGGAGCCGTCCTTGCGAGGTCTTACGAAGAACGCTTTACCGTCGACATTCGTATCGTATGAATAAACCGCATCGGCGGGGATTGTGGTGCGATTGGGAAGCCATGACATCTTCTTAATATCGACAAAACGCACCACACCTTTCATACTGGCGGAAAGAACCGTGTTTGTAGACTTAGGCAGCGGCCTTAAATCGCACCCGAGCCCAGTATCTCTATCAACGAGAGAGATGATTTTAGCGCGGGTTAATGAAAAAGTCCCATCGCTCTCCCTCTTGAACTTACAACCATTCAAGGCTCCCGCATCGAGAACCCACAAATAAGACTTTTCTTCATCCCAATAAAGGCCTCGCGGCTTATCAAAAACAAATCGCCCGGCGGTTTTTTCCCAATTTTTCAAATCAATAATAAATACGCAACCGGATTGGCTTTTATGATCCCTTCCTGAAAAAGCGATTACATCATCTGAAATCTTTTCAATAGTGAACAACTCTTGCCCGCAAATACCCCATTTACGCGCTTTCTTCGTTTCCCTATCGACAATAGCCCAGCCGCCCTCGCTCGCGGCAACGAGAAATTCCTTCCCGCCTGAGACCGGCTTAACCTCACAATATGTCTTAAAATGGACCTTAAACCGACTCGGAATAGAAGCGTCGTCCGCGGCGCTCCAACCCCAAACACGATTTCCTAAATTAACAGAAACATCCCCTTCTTCGTAAATCGAAATGTCAGAAGCAGCGACGACAATCTCCTGGGCCGAAATCGGCCCAAAGGCCGCCAATGAAATAACGGCAAAAAGACATTTTTTTAAATTCAAACTTTTCATACTTATATCGATTATTATTTTACTATAAATTTTACAAAAAAAGCGTTCAAAATTCATTTGTAAAGATTGCAACAAAGATTGCATTTATTGCAATACCATATCAATTCACAAGACTAACAAGGGGACTGTCCCCCTTGGTAGCGACACGCATCGGCTACACCCCGCCATTTTCGCCACCTGCGACCTCTACCGCCCCCATCGCGGCAATGCTCCGCCCTCCGCCCGCACTCCTCGCACGGCAGTTCCCTTCGTTTTTCGCTCTTCTTTATGTCTCTTTCGCTATCCGACCTCATCAGGCCGTCGATGCGTTCAATTCAGCTCGCTCTATTTCGCATAAGCTGCGCCGGGCTATCCGCGCCTTCCCTTCGGCGGATCCAGCTTCACCATTCGCTCGCCTATGCGACTATCGGCTCTCGCCAATCAAGCGCCTTGCAGCGTTTCGCCGACCGCGTTTTATGCATCGGAAAATCCGTCGGCAAACTCATTATCGTCTTCAAGGCAAATTCAACAGATCCGATAAATGCACCTTTAAAAACCTTCAACGTTACCCGTATCGCCTGCGATGCACGTATCTGCCTTTTCCAAG
>JAGCJE010000080.1 GCA_017648225.1 Kiritimatiellia bacterium
AATATTCCGACCTCGGCCAAGCTTAAATATATCGAGCCGTAATAAATGGTCGTAAAGGTCGCTATAGACCTAGCGCTCGACCGGCTGTTTACGTATCTTGTGCCGGAAGAGTTGGAGAAGAAGCTGGCTGTCGGCCAGCTTCTTCTTGTTCCGTTCAATCACCGTCATGTGCGCGGGTTCGCGCTTGAAATCGCCGACGCGCCGGATGAGGGTGTAAAATACAAACTCAAGCCGATCGAGGGTATCGCGGACGAGATTCCTTTTTTTTCGTCATTTACGCTCAAACTCGTAAAGTCTATCGCCGCGTATACGGCCTCTCCCATAGAGACGGTTTTAAAAACCGCGCTGCCCGCCGCCGTTCTGAAGCCGGGCGCGAAAGCCAAGGAGCAGCTGTTTGTCGATTATTTGCCGCTTAAGGGCGAACAATCCCTGACTAAACGACAGCGGTGGCTTTACGATCAGATAGTCCGTCTGGACGGCGGGTGGATGACCTTCCTCTGCCGCGAGCTTTCAACGACGCCACAGAGCATCAAGTCTCTCGCGGCTAAGGGGCTTGTCGAAATAGCGTCTCGCGCAAAAAGGCGTAATCCTCTTTCGGCGAGAAAGATTCTGCCTACAAGGCCGCTTGATCTCAATGCCGAACAGTCGACTGCTCTTGATTCGATAAACAATCTTGCCTCAGGGGAGACGCTTCTTCTGCACGGCGTAACGGGCTCCGGTAAAACGGAGGTTTATCTTCAGGCCATCGCCGCAGAGCTTGAAGCTGACCGCGGGGCGATTGTGATGGTCCCTGAAATCGCGCTTACCCCCCAGACGGTCCAGAGATTCGCTTCGCGCTTCGGCGACAGGATAGCGGTTCTTCATTCGGCCCTTTCAGACGGCGAGCGGTATGACGAATGGCACAGAATCAGAAGCGGTGAAGCCCGCGTGGTTATCGGCCCGAGAAGCGCGGTATTCGCGCCGATAAAGGATTTAGGACTCATTATCGTCGACGAAGAGCACGAGACGAGTTACAAGCAGGATGAAACTCCGCGCTATCATGCGCGTGATGTCGCGGTCATGCGAGCGAAAATCGAGGGCGCGAAGGCGGTGCTCGGTTCCGCTACGCCGTCCCTGGAAAGCTGGATGAACGTCAGACGCGGAAAGTATGTAAAGGCCGTAATGAGCGAGCGCGCGGGCGCGGGAACGCTCCCCAGGGTTCTTGTTGTCGACATGGCCGAGGGCGGCGCGCCGGGGCGGATATTCTCGCAGCCGCTGATGGAAGCGATAAGCGTCAGACTTGATCGCCGAGAGCAAGTTATTCTTTTTTTAAACCGCCGCGGATATTCGCGCTCGGTAGTCTGTTCCGGATGCGGATATGTCGCGAACTGTCCCGACTGCGACCTCACGTACACGTACCACAAGGCCGACAACTGCTGCAGGTGCCATGTCTGCGGCGGATGGATCGAGGTGCCGAAGAAGTGCCCCGAGTGCGGGGGTCTCTTCGAGTTCAAGGGTATCGGCACGCA
>JAGCJE010000081.1 GCA_017648225.1 Kiritimatiellia bacterium
AGCATAAGCATACCTGCGCTCAGGCAGCGCACGTTGCCGTGAGTAAACTTATCACCAGCCGTCTTAGCAAGAGCGTTTTCAAAAAGCATAAATGATTTAGCAAGATTTACGGCGTTAAGCCAGCCTCTGCCAGGATTGTAACCGTGCATTCGCGCGCGGGTCTTGCGCTTCTTAGGCTCTTCGCCCCATACTGCCTTTTCAAGAAGCTTGTAATAGGCGTTTATCTCAACGGAGCCTGCGCCGCAGCAGTGATCGATCCACTCCTTGGCCATCTCGTCTGTATCAAGTTCAGGATTCCAGAGAAGCTTCGCGTAAAGGTATGTACGGAGCTCGACGAAATCGGCAAAGACAGCGCCGTGTTCCATCTGGGTACTGACGCGCTTTACGCCGAGATCGCGAAAAGTCTTAAAGTCGTCCGCGTAAAGATGATAGATCGGGTGCGGCGTAATGTAATTGCGGAAGCAAGCATCCCAATCCCAGATCGTAAGACGCCCGGGCGCGATTTTACTCCATTCGGTCAAACGGTGCATAGGCTCTTCCTGAACCCTGACGGGCAAAGCCTTATTGCCGTTCTGGCAGATTGTAACATAGACATTGCGGTGAAGAGTGCGCGGCACCTTTTTAGGCGGCTCCACCCAATCCCAATACGCGAGAGTCAGAATGCGAGCTTTGGGATATTCTTCTTCTATACCCGAGGCGACATAGTTGCAGATATCAAGAAGCGGGCCTACACGTGCGCCGCCCCACTCGGCGAGAAGCTTTTTGCACTCGGGGCATTTGCAGAATTGATTGCTGTCGAGATACGAGAGGCTAACATATGTTATGCCGTCCAGATCGAACGCCCCTGAATCTTTGCGGGCCTTTAACTTGGCCTTGACCTCTTCTAAGAGTTGCTTTCGCATTTCTTGATTTGAATGACAAAGCTGAACGCCCTTCGTACGCTTTCCGCCGACAAGTCCGTACCATTCAGGATGAGCTTCAAAGTACTTCTGGGGATTGATGTAATATTTGTTGCCCAAGGAATGGCCGCCGCCCATCTGAGCGTCGCGCTTACCGCCGATTTTCTTGTACTCGCGGCTTACGCGAAGCTTAACCGCCCACGCGGGACCGACATTGCGGTCAAGCGCGATGGAGCCGGGGAAGCGCTGCTCGAAAGGCGGCGCATAGCTGTACGAAAGATCCGACGGCACAGAGAGCGTATTTTTAGAGGGAATTTTATCGCTCTTAGGATCAACACCGAAGAACCTTACGCCCCAGCGCTCTAAAAGTTCATAAGCGGCATTGATCGCGCCGCGAGGACCTTCGCCGTAAAGTTCAAGGGTAGAACCGTCGGAAGCGACCTTAAGTCCGATTTCATCACGCTTAAGCCCCTTTCGATTATTCGAAATAAGAATGGTCGAAGCGGAAACTTCATTCGTCGCAAGAATCTTAAGTTCGACCCCACTCATCGCCTTAACGTATTTCTGAAGCTCCTTCGCGGCGAACTTAGCACCGCCCGAGTTATCCCCTAATCGGATGGCCGCTTTGGCGTTTGAGTTTTCGACGACAACAAAATCGGCGGCATACGCCGGCGCGATCGTAACGCATAGCGAAACAAGAGCGCACAGCGTTCTTTTAAGGCGACTCATTGAATATTTCCTTTCATTTGATATTTCCCTTCTTTATTTCAACATATCTCAAAAAC
>JAGCJE010000082.1 GCA_017648225.1 Kiritimatiellia bacterium
GATGTCGTGCGAAGGATCGTACGTCTCCTGAAGAGCGCTGTCGTCGTCGAGAATCGCGTACATGAGCTTGCGGGCCGCGAGACAGCCGGGGAGATTACAGTAGCAGTCGGTCGAGGAGACCTTGCGCCAACCTTCCATCGGGCAGTTTTCGACGCAGACCGTCACGCCGAGGCTCTTGGCGTACTTAAGAATCGGAGTGAAGACCTTTTTGAACTTCTCGAGATTCTTCTCGAAACCGTTCTCCTCGTTACCGAGCTCCACATCATAACCGACGAACGAGCCGCAGACGACATCGTTAGCGTCGCCGCCCAAAAGCGAAGCGATACGGATAAGCTTAAGAATATGGTTCTGGTTCTTGATCTGCTGCGCGGGATCGCCGCCGATAAGATTGTCGTACGAACCTACGGAAATGCGAAGACCCGTCTCATTGCAGACTTCGATCACTCTGCGGGCCGTCTCGGGCGTGAAGTTATCGTACTCAAGATGCGTCGCGACGTGGTCCGTGCGGTCGGTGTCGCGGCGGAAGACGCAAAGCTCAAGACCCTGGGCTCCGACGTCGAGCGCACGCTTGACGACGCCGTCGAAATTCTTCTCGAACGCGAGAGCCGAAGTCATAAGCCAGATCGGATTATTGCCGGCCTTAGGCTTTACATCACGCGCAAAAGCGCCGCGCGAAGCGAACGCACCGACGGCCGTAACGGCAGCCGCCGCCTTAAAAAAGTCTCTTCTTGAAGTATTAGACATAGGTCACCTCGTTTTTTTTTATTTCTCTCATTATATCAAAAACGGGCGCAAAAATACACTTGCCTTCAAAATTTTTCGCTTAATATACCAGCGACGGCATCAGGGACCAAATCATCTATCGGATTTTTCGAAAAAAGCCGTCGCCGAACTTCTGTCGACGACTCGACCGTGCGCGGATAGGCCTTGAAAGTACAGAGCGTTTTTAAAGTTTCATAATCCTTCCAACGCGGCAATCCCTCAACAGAGTCTTCGCCGATTATGAAATATATTTCAGCGCCGGGGAATTCAAGCGCATATTCGCGGACCGTATCAATCGCATACGAAACCCCGCCCTTCTCAAGTTCGCGCGTATCAATGACGACATTGGCGACACCCGAAAAAGCGGCATAAAGACACTTAAGACGAATGTCGTCGCTTAAGCGCGGCGACGAAGATGTCTTAAAGGGACTTACAGCGGCGGGGATGACAAAGAGCTTATCAAGCGAAAGTTCGGCGAGAGCCTTTTTGGCGATACCGACATGCCCGTTGTGAACAGGATCGAAACTGCCGCCGAATATCGCGATTCTCACTTCGCCAGTTCCTTGGAGCGCTTCGCAGCCGCAGCGAGCGTCGCGGCGACGACATTCTTGAAATCGGACGCGGCGAGTTTCTCCATTCCAGCCGCGGTCGTCCCGCCCTTTGTGCAAACGCCGTCGATAAAGGGCTTAAGCGGCATGCCGCTTTCACGCAGAAACTTGGCCGTCCCGTACATCGTCTGCTCCGCCAGAATCCGTGCGACATCGGGTTTAAGACCGAGTTTTACGCCGGCCTCAGCCATCGCTTCCTCCATGTACGCGAAATAGGCGGGGCCCGATCCCGAAAGCGCGGTGACGGCATCAAAATCCTTCTCTTTCAAAACGGCCGTCGCGCCCGCTCCGCCGAGAATCTTCTCAACGGCGGCGACATCGGCCTTCTTGGCGTTCGGCGCAGCACAGATGGCGCACATACCGGCGTTCGCCCTCAAAGCGAGATTGGGCATAACTCTAACAAGGCGTACTTTAGGCCCGAACAGACGACGCAGACCCGAAAGCGTCTTGCCCGCGACGATTGAAACGAGAATCTGCGTCGATTTCAAAAGAGGCTTCACCTCGGCGGCAACGGCGGCGACGTCCTGGGGTTTGACGCTTAAGAAAACTATCTTCGCATTTCGCGCAACCTTCTTAAGATCGTCCGTTACCTCTACCGGATATTTCGCCTTGAGCTCCTCCGCTCTTGCGGGAACCTTCTCGGCCATTATGACCGAAGACTTATCTTCGACGGCGCAAAGAATCCCTTCCGCCATCTTGCCCGCTCCGAAAAATCCGATTTTAACCGCCTTTGCCATATATGCTCCTTAATTGATGATATGCTTTCAAAAAAGCGCCGCAGTCTCAGACCGGACGTATCAGAGAGTCAACAACCCCGTCGACCATTGAGAAAAAGTTTTTCTGGACACTTCCTTAAATCCGCGTTCGGCAAATGCCGCGAGAACCTCGGGATACAATTCGTTCAAAATGCCGGATATTACAAGTTTCGATTTAACGTAACCTGAGATCTCATCGGCAAAAGCGATAAGAAGCGGGCCTAAAATGTTTGCGACGACCAGATCGGCCTTCGCGAACGCTTCGCCCTTCATGTCGCCCGCCCGCTCCTGGAGAGCGAGATCGGGATAAACCCCCTTCGCGGCTTCGATGGACGAATCAAGCGTTACCGAGCCGCCGCCGAGGGCAAACTCGCGCAAATCAACATCGACCCCGTTTTTCGCAGCGTTCTCAACTGCGGCGTTAACAGCTTCGGCATCGATATCAAAACCCGAGACTGGCGCGTAACCGAGCTTGGCGGCGGCGATTGAAAGAATCCCGGAGCCGCACCCCATATCGAGAAACGACCCGCCTTCAGAGGAAAGCTCGTCAATATATTCAAGACACGCGCGCGTCGTCTCGTGCTTGCCCGTACCAAACGCCAGGCCGGGATCAAGGATAACCAAAGAGCGTTTTTCGTCGCCGGACTCTTTAATGAGGGAATCAAGTTCCCACTCCGGCACGACAAGAAGACGATCGCCTATTCTATCCGTCTTGAAATGGCGACGGTAACTTAAAATCCAATCCTCGTCCGGAAAGCTCATATATTCAAGGCGGGAATCGCACCCGACAACCTTGAGAGCATCGCCCAAGACCGCTTCGGCACGCGTTCTGTCGGACTCATCAGGAAAAAAGACCTGCATTTCGGTCTGAGAGCCCTCGACATCGCGATAAGACGACAAAACGAAATCCCCTCCGTCGAAAACTTCGAAGAGGGGATTCTCGAACTTGTCGTCTACTAATGAGAAGACCTTGTTCACGCCTGCTTGGCGACGAGCTTTTTAACGAGCGTAGGACGCTGAACGAGAACGCGAACTTCCTCGGCGCCCATAAGCTTGACGTCTTCCTCTTTCATGCCGAACTTGACGAGACGGCGGCGCTGGGCAGCGCTCTTGTGAGCCTTGCCGGCGGGCGTCTTGCACGGACGAACGTGAGATTCCTTGCGAAGTGTACGACCTGTACCCATTTTCTACCTCTTCTTTCTTCTCTTGAAACGAAAAATTTTTGCGCATATTATACCTTATTCGTCGCATTAAAGCAACCGCAAATTTTACCGATGCGCAAATACCGATTGACTGACTTTCAGTTAATCAAAAAGCGTAACGAAATTTTCACTTTCTGCAAAGCGGTCAAAGGCGCAATCCACCGCCTCTGCCGAATGGGAATCCGAGTTAAGAACGAACTTTACGCCGCGCTCGCGCAGCAGATCGCGGAACGGGCGCGAAGGATACGCGTCATCGAGCCATCCGCGCGAAATGGCGCCCGTATTGACCTCCACGATTTTTCCGCTCGCGGCTATAACATCGGCCGTTTTAACGAGCTCTTCTATGTACCAGACGTCATTTTCGTTGAAATAAGGGTTTTTAGCGTTGAATTTTCTGACGAGATCCGGGTGTCCGATAATGTCGAAATCAAACTTCGCGATCATTTCTCGCTCTTGGGCGAAATAGGCGCGGATATACGACTCGACAGACCCATCGAAATAAGCGCGGATACCGTCGGAGAGATTTTCGGGGGATATGTCAACCGCGACCAAATTACCGCCAGGGGCTTTCACATAATGTACGGAGCCTATGATGTAATCAGGCTTAACCTCCTCATAAAAAGCTCTGTCTGGACATGCGCCGCCGGGAATATAATCGGCCTCCACTCCGCAATAGACCCGTATTTTATCACTATACTTTCCAGCCAACGAGCGTATCTCTTCAGCATACGATTGGGCCTTTCCGGGAACAAGCACCCAATCAAGCTCATTTTCGGGAAGCATCGCGTGAGACGAAAACCCGATCGCCGAAAAGCCCTTTTCGATCGCGGCGAAAATCACCGTCTCCGGTGTATCCTTGCCGTCGCACCATGTCGTATGAGTATGGAAATTAGTCTTTATCATCTTTTAACCATGCATGATCCGTCTTTAGTTTCAATACCGTTCATCAAAGCGATCGCAACGCCGTAATTGACGATCGGAACCCCAACTTCTGTGCAACGCGAAAGCCTGTTCATGACGGCGCGGCGCGTCAACATGCATCCGCCGCAGTGAATGACGAGCTTAGGGGGATTATTTTCATCAAGCGGAAAATCGCCTCCCGACGCAAAAGTTAAATCAAGATTTCTGCCCGTAAACTTCTTTAAAAGCCGCGGAATCTTCTCGGTGCCGATATCGCCGCACTGACGGCGATGGGTGCACCCCTCCGCTATCAGAACCCTGTCGCCGTCCTGAAGATTCATGATGGCCGACGCGCCTTCGCAAAGAGTCTTCAGGTCGCCCTTCTGACGGGCAAACACTATCGAAAACGATGTTAGCTCGATATCCTTATCCAAAATCGAATCGACTTCTTTAAACGCCTGCGAATCGGTTATCACAAAGCGGATATTCGTTTTACTGAGGCGCTCTACAATCCCTTTCAACTCTGAAGGCTGACATACGACCGCAGACGCTCCGTTATCGATAAGTTCACGGATAACCTGCTGCTGGGGAAGAATCAACCGCCCTTTCGGCGCTGCGGCGTCTATCGGGCAGACACAGACGACTATGTCGCCTCTATTGATAAGGTCGGCTACTAATGGCGCGGGCTTCTCCAGGGGCATCGCCTTGGCAAGCCGGTCGCGGAAAATCTCAAGACCGTCGAGCGTTCTGCACGAAAGCGCGATTTCTCCTTCGTCGGAAGCCACACTCTGTGCAAGATCGCTTTTTGTCCTTACGACTATCAATACAACGCCGCGCTTGGCGCACGTTTCACGCACAAGACGATCGTTCTCAAGTTCATCCTCGCCGACGGGAATCGCAAGAACTGCGATATCGACAAGCTCAAGAACCGCGAGCGACTTCTCGACGCGCTTAAGGCCCAGATCCCCCTCGTCATCGAGTCCGGCGGTATCTGTAACGAGACAGGGACCGAGAGGAAGAATCTCCATCGCTTTCGAAACAGGATCGGTGGTCGTTCCGGGAACGTCCGAAACGATGGCGAGCGGCTGCCCCGTAAGAGCGTTGATCAGCGAAGACTTACCGGCGTTGCGGCGGCCGAAAAAAGCGATACGCGTTCTATTGGCGTTCGGCGTCGAATCGTTATGCATAGTGGCGTTGCTGGAGATATTCATCACTCGTTACAGTATACCCCATCTTTCAGCGGATAGTCAATCCGATAAAACAAAAAAGCCTCGGAATCCCGAGGCTTTTTTTTTATGCATGCCGGCAAATTGGCTTAATCGAGCTCCTTTTTCGACTTCAGCACCTTACCGGTAGTCGCGTCAATATCGTATTCGTAATCGTAGAGACCCGATTCGAATTCGACTTCATAAACCATGACGCCGTTTTCGCGGTCAAGCTCACACTGAAGATCACGCACTTTGGCGCGCTCAAGACCGGCATGCGTAAGAGCCGCATTAATCGCAGCCTCCTTGCCGATATATTTCGCGGCTTTTGTGCACTTTCCTTTTTTGCAACAGGACTTGCACTCCGCTTTAACCTCGGCAGGCTCCGGATTGCATTTTTTCTGGGGCATCTTGAGGTCGGCCGCGAACACCGCCGCGGACACCGTCAATACGACAAGTATTAGACTTTTCTTCATTTTGGTGCTCCTTTCTTTTATGCCGTCAGTATACCATGAAAATTTCCACATCGCAATAGGAAAGTGTCACTTCATCTATATGTGTCGTGTCTGAACTCTTCCAGTCCCGCCTTTTCAAGCCAGGACAGCATTCGGGCGTTGCTGAAATCGAGGTTGTGCGAAACAGTATCTAACGCATATAATGTCGGATCGAAAAGCGGTTTTCTTTTTGAGAGCGCCGTCGATAGCGCGGCAATCGGGCGTATCAAAGCCATTGGCAGCGTCATCTCGCGCAAGCGTTTTCCAGGCAGGAACTCCGCCGCAAGTTCGCGATAGTATTCGCTTAACGTGACGCGCCGCGAATCCAGCACTGTAACTCCCTCCCCGCCCGCTTCCGGCAAAACCATCGCCGCGTGGAGCGTACGGCAGACATTCTCCACATGAGCGAGAGGCCAACGATTCCGTCCGCGCCACTTTCCGAAATGAAAAACGAACGGCGAATTCTTCAGGTATGCGACGGTGCGCGGCGTGATGGAAGTGTCTCCCCGTCCATAGACTACGCATGGTCTTACGCAACTGAAGCGCTCACGAGGGAGATTCGCCGCGAGCCACTTTTCGGAAAGTATCTTATACTTCGGATAAGGATTCGTTGCGCTCTCGTCAAAACTCAGTTCATCCTCACTTTCGCCGTTAAAATCATGAAGCCCGTAAACATCAGCTGTCGACAAATACACAAAGCGCTTCACATTACGATCCATTGAGACGGAAGCGAGATTTTTAACGACCTCATAGTTTGCGACACGGAACCATTCATCACGACCGACATCGCTTGCCCGCGCCGCTATATGAACGACATAGTCCGGATTTTCATCGAAGAGTGACGGTATTGACAACTCGTCGGTAAGATCGGCGCCAATTGTTCTAACTCCAAGCTTTTTGAAACGCTCCGCGACAGTACGATGAACAACACCGATTACCCGATATCCCGCTCTATGAAAATACTCCGCGGCGTTAGATCCGATGTAACCGCCCGC
>JAGCJE010000083.1 GCA_017648225.1 Kiritimatiellia bacterium
TTGTGCTGCAGCCCGATACGCCTCAACTCATCCTCGAGCGCCGGCAGGAGCGTTTTCATATCCGCCTTGCCCTCCGAATCGGGAACTCCCAACACCTTGACGTAGTCGCCCGCTTTAGGAATACCGTCCTTGAATACGGGCTCATGCACCTTCCAGCAGTCGCCTGAGAGCCACCTTCCGATCGCCCTGGCGCGTTCAAACGGCAGAACGCCGCCCGCGCGAAGGCTCTTCTCCCCGAATACGGCGTTGATGAAATCGCAGATGTTCTTCTCGTAGCGGTACGACGTGTTGAGATCATCGATCTTTCCGAACTCGCTGTCAGTAAAGGCTCCCCACGACATCATCTCCATGAACGGTCCGTCATTCCCGCCCCGCCAGGTGTAGATGGACTGTTTGAGATCGCCGACCGTCATCACCGTCCGCCCTCCGCCTGAGGTAGCCGCCTCAAAGACAAGCGATTTTAAGCAAGCCCACTGAAGTTCACTCGTATCCTGAAACTCGTCCAGCGCCCAATGATCGAACTTCTCGTCGAAACGGTACTCGAGATTCTTAAGGGCAAACGACTTCTCCGATCCTTCCCTGGTTGCCGAAAACTTAGTGAAATCCGAGAAAGTCAACTTGCCCTTACGCCGCGAATTACGGTTGTACACTTCTTCGACGAATCCGACGAAATCAATTTTAGCCTTAACCTGCTTCAGGAGGCGCTGTACGCGCAGATTGAACATGTGCCGCACCGCTGCGCGAATCGCCGCGGCGCCGTCCTTGCCGCACTTAAAGACGTAATGCCTTTTGTAGAAATCATATTCATAAGAATCGGCATCGGCGTTATGCAGAAAATGCAGCATCAATTTCTTGACGCCGTCCGTCACTTCAAAAACCCCTGCGCTTCCATCATAGGAACTGCATATTTCAGCAAACCGCTCTTCAGGCGAAACCGCATTCTTTCTCTGAATCTGACAGAACGGCAAATTCGACAAATCTGGACATTCACTCTTCTCAGGAATACCGAGCGCCGCGAGCATGGACTCTACCGTCCAGTTTCTGCAATCCGGACGGAGCTCGTAGAACTTGCGCCATGTCTTCAACAACGCCGTGATCTTGTACTCAAGCACGCGCGGCAGATTGCCATCTTGAGCGGCGGAAAAAACATTGATAAACTCTTCGGCCTTCTCGGTGCCTTGCAGAATCGCGCGAAGCGCATCTTGAAGAGCATCTCCTTCGCCCGCGGAATCTAAAACCTCCACCGCGTGCTGAAAGCCCATCTCCAGCGGGAAGTTGCGAACCATGCGCAATATAAAGCTGTCGAGCGTCGCGATCGTCCCCAGGTGCTGAGTGTCGATTAGACTGCGCAAGAGGGACGCGAACTCCGACCTGTCCCACGACCTGGGAGTTTCAGAAGCCTTACTTATCTCCTCCGACTCCTTCTTCGCAATATCATCGCTCTCAGCCGCCTTCCAGAGTCTTTCAAGTATCTTCGTGTAGATTTCCTGTGCGGCGGCACGCGAGAAAGTCAAGGCGACGATCTTCGCAGGATCGACTTTGCCGAGCAGCATAAGCCGCAAATACCGTGTCGCGAGCGCATAAGTCTTGCCGGTTCCCGCCGATGCCCTGATAAGCAGATTCCCCTCACGCATTCTCAAGCTCCTTCAATTTCGCCTCCTGCTTTTTTAACCAGTCACAGGCATTGTCTCCATCCATCAAATCCCGCTCCGGCGAAAACATGAATATCCGCCCCAGATCGTACAAATTTTCATCTTCATCGGCTCGCGCCGGCCAGAAGATATTGGCCTTGATCCGTTCTATGGCGACACGCGCCGTCCTGATCGAAAGTTCGACGTAATCCTTCACGGAGAGAACGTCAACCTTATCATCGGAGAAGACCAGATAGTCGTATTGCGCTATCGTACCGTTGAATCGTTCCGGGAACTGCGACTTTAGACACTCGCCGTAGAGCGGCAGCTGTACCGTCAGCATCCGTACGGGGCTATTCCTTTCGGTCATGGTCGGAAGCTTCAGCCTTTCGGCGAAATCAATCTGCTTCGCCGCCCCGGTTCTGACATGCTTCCTTTTCGCGCTCTCGAATTCATCCCATGTCTTGTAATCGATAACGCGAAACTCCTTGCCGCCGTCAGGCAGCTCTCTGTAGTCGACGCGATCGACAAAACCTTTGATCGAAACATCCAAATCCCTGAACGGCTTTGCGAAGTAAGGTATCTCCGTTCCTTCGACGCGCCAGCCATCTTGCGCCCATCGGGCCTGTATCGCCGCAAA
>JAGCJE010000084.1 GCA_017648225.1 Kiritimatiellia bacterium
CCGTGGCCGCATTTAATCAAGCACAGCACACAGCAAACAAAAGGAATGCGGAAGCACTTTTCCACTTTTTTACATCACAAAAGACTCATTTCACATAATAAAATTAAGGTTGAGAGTAAAATACTACCTCAAAAACTAAGGATATTCCAGGAATAATAATTATCGTATAAAACAAAAAAAGAACCGCTCAATCCAGCAGTTCTTCCTTTTAATAATGGTTGCCTCGCAGGGACTCGAACCCCAACAAGCAGAATCAGAATCTGCGGTGCTACCATTACACCACGAGGCAATCTCGCGTACTTTCGGTACTGGCGGGGTCGACGGGGCTCGAACCCGCAACCCCCGGATCGACAGTCCAGTGCGCTAACCAATTGCGCCACGACCCCCGCGTTCCTGAAAGTGATTCATAGTATATCATAACCTGCGTGAGTTTGACAAGGGGGTATTTTAACTTTTTTTTATTTTTTTTACTTCGATCAAAAAACGCCTTCTTCGCGTTCCTTGATGTCGCCGCCCTTCCACGCCGGATCAGAGACCAAAAGCTCGTCGTCGAGCTTAACGCCCGAGGCGACAAGGCTGGAGCGGAGCGCCGCAGAATCAAGCTGAGCATACGAGCCCCCTTTGGCGAGCAGAGCCGCAGCGGTTCCCGCCGCCTGTCCGGACGCGCAGCACGCCGGTAGGCAGCGCACTACATCCCACATCTCTTCGGCGCAGGCGATACAGCGCCCCGCGACAAGAAGATTGGACACGCTGGGGACAGTCAACTGACCGAGCTTCAGCGGATAAACAGGACCGCTCTTGCGCCAATCCGAAAATATGCCGACGATCGCGTCCTCCGATCCGCCGCAAGCGAGCTTCTGAAGCTTCAACATCGTTGAATACGTCGGAATCGAAAAAATGTGAACGGGACTTTTCCCTTCCGCCTTAAGGCGTCTGTTCTCCTCGGCGTTATCCTGGAGTATCGCCTTATGAACTGCCTGTATGTGGAGTGAACGATCAATCAGACTGTCGCCCCTGTAATTGCGCGCCTCAAGCGGAAAATTCTTTTTGAAAAACCTGCCTGCGCCGGTTCGCATGGAAATCTGACGTTTCTCATTGACGACGTAATACCAGCCTCCGGGAATGTTACCATTTATTCCGGCATTTACAACCGCACCGCAACGTTCGGCTACGACCGCCGCGCCCGTCGCGTCGGTGAACGCGTTAGCCTTGAGACGAATCACATCGCATCCGCAATGAGCGCAAACTTCGATGATACGGCCACCATCCATCTCGACGCCGTCAAAATCGCAATCGTAAAAAACCTCCACGCCCGCCTCGAGCAACAATCGCTCCATGCCGAGCATCATGGGGCCGGGATCAAAGACGAGCTCATAACGCTTTGAGGATAGCTCCGCCTTCGTGCCTTTTTTATTTTCCCAGAATCCGTTCGGACGCGCGGCGGAATACCTCATTGGAAGCCGCAGAAGCTCTTCAGGTATCCCGTACGTGACCTGACGCCCGAATCCGTCGCAAAGGGGCATGAAAACTATAACATGGCCTTGCGTCGAAAGTCCTCCGAGAACGGACGTACGCTCGACGAGGCACGTCTTCGCGCCCGCTCTGGCAGAAGCGAGAGATGCGGCAACACCCGCGAAGCCTCCGCCTATGACGACGTGATCATATTCGCGACCGAGCGAAGGACCTCCGCACCACACTTTTGACTTTCGCGCACCGAACGTGGCCGTCGCTCCCAGAGCTGCCGCGCCCGCAAAAAAATCTCTTCTGCCGAAATCCATCTCTATCTTCCTTTTTCGATTCGGTCAGCCGCTACGGTTCCAGAAGAATCCGGCGGAGTTTTTCGATATCCCCGTCGGTAAAGCCGCAGTCGCGGAAATAAGCCTCAGCCTTCTCTCGCGTCGTTTCACCGGGATAGCGCCCGAGGACATCGTTGTAAAGCTGGAGAAAAAGATCCTTGTGGCAGAACCAGTTCCCGGGATTCGTAAACCCGGAACATTCCCAATCGCGGTAAAGCTCCTCGTCGTCGACACCCAATACCGCTTCGATGACAAACGCGAGAGAGCCTGTGCGATCCTGGCCGCCGATACAGTGAAAGACGATCGGATAATTGGACTCATCGAGAAAAACATCGAGACATGCCTTTGTCATCTTCATTCCGCGGGGTCTGCCAAATCCGGAATATGCGGACGATGGCGAATGAATCCACTTCACGCGGTCCCCGAGGGGCGACTGGCTCATTCCGGCAACCTCGCCGTCATTGCGCAGATCGAGATCGGTTCGGATACCGAGAGTGTCGAGCATAATTCTGCGCGACTCGTCGCTCAGACGTTCCCTGCCTCGCGCATTTGCGATCGGCACGCGGTGCCAGTCGTTCGACGGCCATGAGCCCGAATATATCTTGGCCATGTGCTTCGCCTGCCAAGGAGCGCGGTTGGTCAGCGTTCCTGCGGCGAATTCGGACCTGCATTCCGCCCATGTGAGAAAATCGATGTCTTCGGGATTGTTATTGAGACCCGCCGAACGGTATACGAGCCCCTGACGGATGCGCCGGGAGTTCATCGCGACGCGGCCTCCGATATCGCGGACGTTAGGAACGCCGGGAACGCGAATGAGACGAGGGGCAGTCGCGTCGGTCTCAAAATCGCGTACAGCTCTCGCGACCGTCCGACCGCCTACGACGGCAGAAACAATGACGCGATATTTCTCACCGATCATGAGATTATCGAAGAACGCGTAAGGCTCGCGGGCGTCGACAACGCGCACGGCGCGATCTTCTCCGCCTCCGACATGGCGAAGCTCGACTGAAAAGACTGGCGCTATTGCGCCCTTCTCGCCGGTCCACCGCCAGGAAACGAGAACCGGCTGCGGCTCGTTTTTGTCGAGCGCCAGCTGAGCGCGCTCACCCGCGTCGGCGAACTTCTCAATCCTCTCTTCGCGGGGCAAGTTAAGATATTCAAGCTGACGCTTCGAAAGGAGTTTCACCTTCTCTTCTCCGCCTTCAGGCTGAAGAATCTCAAGCCTCGGCGAAGCCGAAACCGCCAAGGCGCCCATTCCTACAACGCCCGCCAGAAACAAACCTAAACTCAAACGCATTGTTTTACCGCCTTTCACTTTTCGGGATTCTCGGAGGAAAGCAATCCGAATATAAACATGGTATTGGCCATATTGTTTACGGTAGGCTCGTCCATCGCGATGGCAAAATGGACGTCGGAATGCTGATATAAAAGAGCGAAGCGCTCAGCGCACCTCGGATACGCCGTATCGCGATAGGAATATCCGGCGAAGTTCTTGTTGGGCCCCTGCTCCTGGATTCCATCGGCTGGAAGACCTTCGGGGCGGTAACGGCTGTTGTGCAGCGGGCAGCGAACCGTGCGCGATCCGAGCCCGATAATCCAGCTCAACCCCATCGGATTTGCGCCGAGCGTATTGTCGCAGGTGCGAACGAGCCAGTCACGCCACTTGCTCTCGCCCGTAAGTTTCCAGAGATACGCCGCAGGCACGGCGTAATTCTCATACGCGCCCGTACCCCATGTGATCGGCGCATAAGGATGACGCAGAAACTTGTAGGCCATCTGCCCGGAGCCGCGCACGTACATTTCGCCCTCCTTGCGTATCGATCCGAGAACAGCATCCCATACCGCGCCATCGGCCTTCTCGCGCGGAATCATCACGTACGCGTACGCGGCGAGCTGCAGGTTGAAGTAACCGTGGCTCATAAGTTCGGTTTCGGGCTTCTCGCGCCACGGCGTTGAAGCGATAAAATCGTCATGGTACTTTTTCTCCCATGTCGTATGGTAGAGTTGAGCCGCCGCGTACGCTCTGAGCGCCAAATGATATTCACCCCAATCAGAAAGACTCTTCATGCCCTTGACGGGATTCTTCTCGGCCCACTCGTAAGCGTGGCGCGAACGAAGAAGAAGCTGCGTCGAGCGCTTCTTCTTCCCGCACTTCTCCAAAATACGCGACAACTGCGCGAAAACGCCTGAAGCGAGATACGACCCCTTCACGTCCTTGGCCCAGGCGTAGTCGCCCTTATCGTCAAGCTCGACCGTCTGGATAAAGTTGGGATCTCCCTGAGATTCCGTCCCGTTTCTGACGCCCCCGTCCGAATCCTGAAGCCCCTCCCAGAGCCTTACGGCCCAAATCGCCTCATCGACAATATCGGGAATTCCGTTGCCTCGCTCCGGAACGGAAAGCTGGGAATCTGTAAAATTTTCAGGCGCCAGCTCATACGCGTTCAGAAGCGCCTGGGCGACATCGATATGCGAACGCGGATTGTAGTCGCCCGCGTCGTGATGGCCGCCCCTAATATGAAGACGATGAGGAATCTTCTCAGGAACGGACGATGCGAGATCCTTAAGCTCGCTCATATCGAGCGCGCGGTTAAATATCATGGGGTCCGCTGTGTACAATCCCTCGGCCGCGCCCGAAGCCTTGGCGAATTCGATCTTCTGGGGCTTCGTCAGATCGACGCTCGCGGTCATGCCGCCCCAGCGCTGTCCGTCGTAAAACACGTCGACGGGATGTTTTTTGCTGGCGTCGGCG
>JAGCJE010000085.1 GCA_017648225.1 Kiritimatiellia bacterium
AAGATGACTGCCAAACGGGTATACTATTCATATCATGACTTTTAAAACTAAAAAAATGTACACGCGCTTAGCGCTTGTTCTTTCACTTTCAGCCGTTTTCCCAGCGGTTGCCCAGGACGCTCAGAGCGGCGAAAAATCCGACGAGCTCGATCCGAGGATTAAAGAAGAGATAGCATACGTCGAAGCGCTGGTGTATGCCGGCTTTCCGAGGTTTGCCGAAACGGTAATCGCTGAAACGAAAAAGAAGTGGCCGGAGTCCGAGACTCTCTTTTTCGCGATTGAAATCCGAAACCTCCTGCTGCTCGGCAAGGGTGAAGAAGTCAACAGGATGATCGCGGCTCTGCCGGACAGAAAGGGATCTAAATATTGGGCTGCCCGACTTGAAGTGGCTTTGGACCATAACAACCGCAGCAGAAAAGAACAGTGTCTTAAGGAGTTTGACGATTTCTTTAAGAATAACGCCAATCCTCCCAAGGAACTACGCGAACTCGTCCGTACCGCTCATTGGACCCGAGCCCAGATTTATACGTCGATGAAGCGTTATCACGACGCGGCCAAGGATTACGAGGCGATCATGGCCGATCTCGCCAAGCTGAAAGATAAAGACGAAGATCTTGCGAACAACTGGTGCACGTGCGCATGCGAGGCGGCGGATCTTTACCTTCGCGTGGCGTCAGAAATCCCAAACGTTAAAGACCGCAAAAAGGATCTTGATTCCGCAAAGAAGATTATTTCCCAGCTTCTCTGGATGCGCGACAAGTATGTTTATTTCGGTCGTGCCATCGCGATGAAGGCCCATCTTGAGTTCTTGAGCGGAAGGCTCGACAGATCCCAGGGCGTAATCGACGATTATATGACGGACCTGGCGGATATCCACGATCAGCTTGAGAAATCCGATCCTGACGGCAGATACGGCCTCCTTAAACTTTCTCCGATGCCTCAGTGCCGTTATCTTCTCGCCGATATGCTTTGGAAGGAGGCTCAGAAGAAGGCTAAAGGGCTTACGGATCTTTCGAAGGTAAAAGGCGAGCTGGGCGATCTACTCTTCGGCGCGAGAGGCAAAAACGGGAAACGAAACAACGCAGGCGCCTATAACCATGCGATTAATGTCTATATCCGTTATCCTTACTCTCCTTGGGCGTCCGCCGCCGAGAAGACCGTCGGCGAGATCGAGAAGTTCATGGAAGAGAAGTTCGAGAAGAAAATCGAGACTAAGATTACGCCTGCCCAGCGCGCTAAGGTGCGTGAAATGCGCTTTAAGAACGCCGCCGAAAAGTTCGGCGCCGGAGAATTCGAGCCCGCTATCGCCGATTATTTTGACGCGTTGGCCGCATATCCCGAGGAGAAGGAGTCTGTCGCCGCTCTTTCGAAGATCGTCGACGGTTACTATGAACTCATGAAGCGTACGACCGACCGCGAAAAGTTGAATTCCTACCGTATGAGGGTCGACGTCGTTTCGGGTTATCTCGCCGAGCGTTTCGCGGGTGCCGAGAATATGGCTATAATGAACGAGGCC
>JAGCJE010000086.1 GCA_017648225.1 Kiritimatiellia bacterium
ACAACGACAACAAGCGCCCGGCAGACGAAACGATCCAGCGCGAACCGAAGCGGAACGAACATTCCAAATCAAAAAAAAGAAACAGAAACTCTTAAATGAAAGACGATACCAACACCACGAAACCCCTCGGAAGAGAAAAAAAGTCTTTCATCGGATGGCTGTTTTTCCCGATTTCTCTTTTCCCTCTGGCGGCGCTGCTAACGTACAACCCTTACGCCATAGAACAGATTCAGAACCCGCCGGAACTCACGACCAACTGGATCGGACCGATCGGAGACCTTTTTGCATACCACGGATACGATCTGCTGGGTCTTGCGATATGGGTTATACCGTTGTACTGCATTCTGACGGGCTGCCGATCGGCTTGCGGAGAACCGTTAAAGATGAACATCCGGATTCTCTGGCGGCTTATACTCCTGACGACTTTGGCCTGCCTTATGGAAATTTTCGCTGCCGAGCTTCATGTTGCTGGCATTGAAGAACTTAGAGTCAAAATCAACACCAGCAATTCAGGCGGACTGATCGGTTTTCTCTTCGGCAGAAAAATGCTCATCCCTCTGATCGGCCCTGTCGGATCCACGGTCCTGCTTCTCATTCTGTTCACCGTCTCGGTTTTAGGGGAAATCGGCTTCGGAAAACTTCTTAAATTCTCCCGAATGATTTTCCGGTGGGCAATCGGAAAATCCGATGAATTCGACCCTGGCGATACTGAGCCTGGAACTCCGGAATATAACGAGGCTCACGCGCTTTTTGAAAAAGCGAAGTTGGCCCGCGAAGAAGCGCAGCGCCAGAAAGAAGAGGAAAAACGAAGAATACGCGAAGAAAAGGAAGAAGAAAAAAGGCGCAGGGAAGAGGAGAAGCGCATTAAGGAAGAAGAACGCAGAAAAGCGGAAGAAGAACGTGCCGCCGCGCGTAGAAGACTCAATGAACAGTCTTATGACGATCCCTTTGTCCGAAACGAGCCTCAGCCGAAAAAATATGAAAAACCGGCTCCCCAGAAACAGTCCTCGCCCGCCGCGACAGCGCAACAGCAGAACAAGCCTGAGGGCTCTAACGGAAACGGCAACAGCCCCTACATTCTTCCGACAGCGTCCCTTTTAGCCCCGTTGAAAAAGTCCGAGGCCGATCACAGCGACGTCGCGGGAATGAGCCAGAAACTGATCGACACGTTAAAACTTTTCGGCCTGAACACGACCCTGGCATACACCGTCCAGGGCCCCGTCGTGACCAAGTACGCCATTTCTCCAGAACCAGGAACCCGTCCTGAAAAGTTCACCGCGCTTCAGGCGACGCTTATGATGGCGCTGAAAGCTAAATCTCTCAGAATCGAGGCGCCAATTCCGGGCGAAGACAAAATAGGCATCGAGGTTCCCAATTTAAAACCCGCGGGGATTTCTTTCCGGGAAATATTCGAATCTGACGAATGGAAAAATTCAAAGGCGGAACTGCCTCTTCTCTTCGGCAAAAGAGCCGACGGAAAGGAACTTGTCGCAGATCTCGCGTCTATGCCGCACATGCTCGTCGCGGGTGCGACGGGCCAGGGTAAATCCGTCTGTCTCAACTCGCTTATCTGCGGTCTTTTGATGACGCGCACACCCGAGCAGTTGAAATTAATCATGGTAGACCCCAAGTCGGTTGAGTTCACGCCTTACTCCTCAATTCCGCACCTCCTCGTTCCCGTCATCACCGACAATAAAAAGGTTGTATTCTCCCTGCATTGGGCCGTCGCGGAAATGGAAAAACGTCTCAAAATGTTCGCGCGCGCCCGCGTCAGAAATATCTACGACTTCAATCACCGCAAAACTTTGACCCAAACAGACATGTTCGGAAATGATTCGGAAATCAATTCCGATATGCCGAAAACGGTTCCGTACATCGTAATCATCATCGATGAAGCCGCCGATCTTATCGGCCAGTGCGGAAAAGAAGTCAATCCCGACATTCAGCGCATAACCCAGAAGGCCCGTGCTGCCGGCATTCATATAATCCTCGCGACACAGCGTCCCGATGCGAAAATCATCACGGGAACGATCAAAGCGAACATCCCTGGCCGCGTGGCGTTCAAGACATCCCAGGCTATCGACTCGCGCACGATTCTTGACGAATCCGGAGCCGAAAACCTGATCGGCCGCGGCGATATGCTCTTCAGAGGCAAGGACGGTCTGCTCATCCGCGCCCAGGGAGCATGGATATCCGACGACGAGATAATGAACATAACGGAATTCATCGAGCAGCATTCCTCCACGCAGTTCGACGAAACGTTCGCGAATAAACTGAGCCGCGTGAAGGAAGCTGCCATTGAAGACCCGTTCGCAAGCAACGAAGATGATCCCGACAACAAACCGGCCCCGGCGGAGGACAAGGCCACAAGACGTGAACTTGTAAAGGCCGCCGCCAATGCGGACGACTTCAAGAAAGCCGTTGAATGCGTAATCAACACGAAACGCGCTTCGGTATCACACTTCCAGCGACAGATGGGATGGGGCTACAATCATGCCGCGAAAATCCTCGATATGCTCACCGATCGCGGAATCGTAAGTCCGCCTCAGGGGATGGGTCCCAGACAGATCGTCATGGACGAAGATCAGCTTATAAAAATACTCAACGGCGAAGACATTGCCGGCGAAACGTCTGTGGACGGAGGCGGTTCCACAGACGTTTCAGAGAACGGCGGAGATGATTTCACGGAGGAACAACTATGATAGAATTCGGAAAAACCTTGCGCGCACATCGTGAAGCGAAGGGACTGACGACAAGCGAGGTCGCGCAGAAAACCCACATACTCGTTCAGCAGGTTGAAGCGCTGGAGAAGGAAGACTTTTCAAAAATCGCAGCCCCGATCTACGGCCGCGGATTCGTAAAACTTTATTGCGAGGCGGTCGGCATTGCCGATTACAAGCCCCTTGTCGACGAATTCATGGATATATATTCAGGAAACAGGCCTCCGACGATAAGGATGAAAACCGTCGCCTCCGCCGACAATGGTCCCTCCATTAAAACGTCGTCCCCTTCCCCTGACGACTTCAGCGCTTTTTCAATGTCAGGCGAAAGCAAGTCCGAGGATACGGAGCAGGTCGCCGCCGAACCTGAAAATGATGAAAACACACAATCGGATGAGATTGCTCAGACTCCCGAGACGTTCGAAGATTTCCTGACGAAGCCGGAGACGGACGAAACTAAACCGGAAACCGAGGCAACGATGCCGGAGATCGAGGAACCGCCACCTCCTCCGCCTGACAATCTTTTCGATTTTGCGTTAGCGACGGAAAATGCTCAACAGGCGAAAGCGAAAACCGATGAAAACGCTATGTCGAGAGTATTCGATTTTTCACAGGAAACGCAAACTCAGTCGGCTTCCAGAAGAACTCAGGGGCCGTCTCGATACTCGACCCCCAAGCCGTTGGAATTCGAAAAGAAAAAACGCTTTGACATTCCGCCCATAGTGTGGCGTATCGGTCTTTTAGCGGCAGTTGCCGTTTTCATCCTGTGGCTGATCATCGCGGGCATTTCAGCGCTTTACCGGGCCGCCGTCACTCCGGACGAGTCAACGGTCGGAACAGAGGCCGTAAGCGAAATACAACCCGCGACATCCGGAGAAAACACGTCTTCATCGGGTTCTTCTGGAAGAACTCCCATGAAACTTAAACCGCTCTATATGAATTTCAACGACTGATAAAAATCAGAGGTAAACGATTATGAACAATGATGACGGATTCACAAGCTTCTGCTGCAAATCATGCTCGACCGAGATCGAAGCGTCCTTGGACATGATAGGCGAAGAAACGGAATGCCCCGCATGCGGCGCTAAAATCATAATTCCGGACAACAACGAACCAGACGGTGTAATGCGTTTCGGACCTGACGATATGTCATTGGCCAACGAACAGGCGATCAAGAGCAAAACGATCCGTATAGAGCTTTCGGATATATAAGCGAACGCCATGAGCGCCGCAAAAAGAAAACGGAAAAACAAATTCGGTTCGCTCGTCTTCTGGCGCAGGGCGGCGCGGCGCGCG
>JAGCJE010000087.1 GCA_017648225.1 Kiritimatiellia bacterium
ATATGCCAGGCAGATCTCGTCTTCGTAAATTTTGAAAGAAGGAAACTCGCCCTCGGCGATAGCGCAAAAAATACAATTATTTTTCATATTCCTATTATATCATTTAAAGTTCACTCCGCCAAAGTCGTCTGCAGCAGTCTGCGGACCGAGCTGGGGCCTTTAAGCAATTCAAGAAAATACTTTTCGATCTTCTCAAAAAGGACGGTGCCGGTAAGATCGACGCCGAAAACGGATGCGTTCGCGAAAATCGGTTTAAGCTGGCCCGAGTAGCTCGCGGGATCGTTCCAGACGATACCCTGAAGCTTAGACTGCATTTCATCCTTGAGCGGATCGGGGCTTACCTCAATCGCCTCGCCCGCGTCGTTCACGGCGAGCAAATACCGCATCCAGCCCGCGAGCGCTAGCGGAATCGAAACAAGTCCGTTGAGATCCTTGCCTGAGACGATATAGCTCTTTATCGTCTCGCCGAAACGTATGCCGACTTTCTGGGAAGTGTCGGTCGCGATACGGCGCGGATCGTCGGGCATGAACTTGTTGGGCAGACGCTCTTCAACGACCTCGTCGATAAACGCCCTCGGCGAGAGAATTCCGGGATCAGTGACGACGGGAAGCCCCTCAACATAACCTAAGCGCCTGACGAGACGGACGATATCCGGATCCTCCATCTCCTTGCAGATAAGCGTATATCCCAGAAGGCAGCCGTAGACTGACATCGCCGTATGAAGAGGATTGAGACACGTCGTAACCTTCATGCGCTCGGTCTTATTTACAGTCTCTCGGTCGGTAAGATAGACACCCGCCTTTTCAAGCGCGGGACGTCCGTTCGGGAAGCGGTCTTCCACGACGAGATACTCGGGGCGCTCGGCATTCACGAACGGCGCGATGAACGTAGACTTGGAGGTGACGACACCTTCCATCTCCTCAAACCCATCGCTCTCGAGGGATTCGCGGACGGCGGGATGGGGGCGGGGCGTAATCTTGTCGATCATCGTCCACGGGAACGAAACGCGGCTTTCGTCGGAGATGTAATCGATAAAAGCGTCGGAAACAAATCCGTTGTCCCGCCATGCGGTCGCAACAGCAAGAACCGCAGTCATAAGTTTTTCGCCGTTATGCGAGCAGTTGTCCATCGAAACGACGGCTATGGGAGCCGCCCCCGAATTGAATCTCTCCAAAAGAAGCGCGGCTACGATAGACATCGCATGTCGCGCTTTGGAGGGACCCTCCTTCATATCGGATTCGACGACCGGGAGAAGCGAGCCGTCTGTGCGCTTGAGCTGATACCCCTTCTCGGTGATTGTGAACGAAAGCATCTTGAGCGACGGTGCGCGAAAAATCTCTTTAAGACGCTCTTTAGAAACGTCATCCGTAAAATCCGCCTTCAACGCCTCGGCGATACCTGCCAGGACGCGGCGCGAGGTCGTTCCGTCGGCGTTCATCAGAACATTGAGCGTCAGATTGTCGAACGGCTTGTAAATCTTGTCGATGATGTCGTAGTCGAACGTCTCGCACGCGATAATGCCGGTTTTGGAAATTCCTTCGTCGAGAAGCTTCTGGGCGATCGATCCGATGAAGCCGCGAAAGATGTTGCCCGCTCCGAAATGGACCCACTCGGGCTTAACGGCGCTCAGAGCGCGCATCGCGGCGATATCAAACTGCGGCAGTTCCACACCCGCATTCGTCCACGCCGTAGCATTGTTCACAATAGAATCAATATTAAGCTTCATTTTCAAATCTCCCTTCTCTGCCGCTCAGAACGCCGCAATAATCTTCCGACCCCATTCGCGGGCCTTATCGAACTGGGCGAACGAATAACTTTCGTTAGGCGAATGGATTTTATCTTCCGGTTGCCCCCAGCCGACGATCAACGGCGCCGCTCCGGAGACTTCCTTCAAAACGCTTATAACAGGAATCGACGCACCGTCCCACTGGTAAACGGCGCCGCGATCGTCCATCTCAGAAAGGACATCGCTCGCGAGACGGAAAAGAGGCGAAGCGAGCGGAAGCCTAAAGCCTCCCGCGCCGAGAGTGTAATCCTCGACAGAAAGCGTCATACCGCGCGGACAGTGCGCCTTCAGATGAGCTGTGACGGCGTCGCGCACGGCGCGTATCGACTGGCCCGGCACGAGGCGCATCGAAATCTTGGCGAAAGCCTCGCTCGGGATGACGGTCTTGGAGCCGGGTCCCGCATAGCCTGAATGAATGCCGTTCACTTCAATCGTCGGTTCGAACGAGTTGCGCTCGACGATGCTCTTACCCTTCTCGCCGCCAACAGCTTCGCATCCGATATCGGCCTCGTACGCTTCGCTGGTGTCGGCTCCGGCCTCGGCCGCGGCGACCTCCTCGGCTGTCGGACGCTCGATTCCGTCGCAAAAGCCGTCGACAGCGATAGAACCGTCGGGATTATGAAGAGACGAAACTATTTCCGCGATGGCTTGTGCCGGATTTGGCGCGATGCCGCCGTACGCTCCTGAATGAAGATCGCGCGAAGGCCCTTTAAGTCGAACGGTAAAGTGACTTACGCCGCGAAGCCCTGCAACGATCGACGGACGAAGATCGGCGGCCGCGGACGTATCGCATACTAAAAGAACATCGGCCGCGATGCGCTTTCTCATCGAATCGGCCAGGGCGATAAGAGCTTCACTTCCAGATTCCTCCTGACCTTCAAGAATGATCTTGATGGTCGGAGCATTTGCGGGATTCGTCGCCAGATAATCTTTTACGCCGTTTAGAAAAGCGAAAAACTGACCCTTATCGTCCTCGGCGCCGCGGCAGTAAACGCGGCCATCAATCTCCGTCGGCGTAAACGGCTGTGTCTTCCATTCGGAAATGGGATCGGCGGGCTGAACATCGTAATGCCCGTAAATCAGGACCGTGGGAGAGCCTTCGCACCCGAACTTCTCAGCGTAAAGAACGGGAGGTGAGGCCTTACCGTCCTTTATGTCACCCATAAGAAGTTCGCACTCAAAATCGATCGCCTCAAGCCACTTCTTGAGCCAGACGGCGCAGGAAGCGCATTCCTTCAGCTTAGCGGGATCGACCCCGATCGATTCAAACTTAAGTAATTCGTAATATTCTTTTTTAAGAGAATCTTCCATATCTGTAATTATACTAAAATAATTATCGTTGTTTTAATTATAAACCGGAAATCAATTCCGACAACAGAGGATTTTTAGCCGAAATTTCTTCAGCCGTAAGACCGTCGATCTCATGAGGAAAGACGATCCATTCGCCGCCCATGTCGGCGGTGTAGATATCTGGCTTTAAATCTGTTGTATTGTTCTCGCTCTTCCAGTAGACGACGGCAAGTTTCATTTCGGCGCCGGATTTCTCTATACGCGTCTTCATCGCCTTGGCGGATTTACCGGTGTCGAAAACATCGTCGACGACGAGAACCTTATCGCCGGGTCTGATCATCGCGAACACTTCGTCACCGAGGGTAAAAACAACATCGCCTTCATTTTCGCCGATTCCGGTGTAGCTCGAACATTTGAGAGGAATGTGATTCACCGTCCAACCGGTCGCCTTGAAAAACTCATGGACTGAAATACCGACCGTCGCTCCTCCGCGCCAGAGCGCGATGATCATATCGGGTTTCCATCCCGAGGAACGCGCCTTCGCCGCAAGACGCCAGACATCCTCCTGAAACCTGTCCGGAGAAATATATTTTTTGGAAATCATTTCATTTCCCCTGATAACGAACAAGTGAAATCACATCATACTTTCCTAGAACGGCATTGCGGGCGTCAAATCCTTCAAGCTCAATAGGGAAAAGAATCCGAACAACCTCTCCGCCAAGACGTTCGATAAGCTTGGCCGCGGCAAGAGCGGTTCCGCCCGTCGCGAGAAGATCGTCGATGAGAACGACTTTCTCCCCCTTAGCGACCGCGTCGGAATGGATATGGAGCGCAGCCTCGCCGTATTCGAGCGCGTATGACTCCGAAATCGTCTCGCGCGGAAGCTTACCTGGCTTTCGTATCGGAACGAACGGAACTTTAAGTCTGTCG
>JAGCJE010000088.1 GCA_017648225.1 Kiritimatiellia bacterium
ACAAGCGCACAGTGGCGCTTCAATCGCGGCAACGCGATTCGTCACTAACTCAACTTTCGTGTAACGCGGCGGAGCCGCCTCTAGACGTTATGGTTATTACTGTTGTACAGAATGAATAAAAGAAAAGAGGAAGGGTGGGAATATTAAAAAAAATAGCTACTTGCGCAAAAACCCAACTTTTTGATAAAATATATACTTCACCCCTCAATGTGCACAGTTAACAAAGTGGCCGTTTACCACACTTCAGGCGCATTGGGTAGGGTAAAGTGTACACTTTTTCACTCAAAAAATAAAATAAGGTAAACCTAAGATGAGCGCAGAACGCAAAGTATTCGGCAAGCTTCAGGGCATGGCCGAGACTCCGCCCGACTTGATTACAATCCAGACGAAATCGTATGACGATTTCCTCCAGGCCGACGTGCCTCCCGCCAAGCGCGAGAACAAGGGCCTTCAGGCGATCTTCAAAGAGATTTTCCCCGTCGTCTCTTACGAGGGTCGCTATAATCTCGATTTCGTGAGCTACACTCTTCAGCCTGCGAAGAAGCCTTATCTTCAGGCGCTTATGGACGGTGAGACTTATTCCCGTCCGCTTTACGCGACTTTCCGCCTCAAGGATAACGAGGATATCCGCGAGGAGGAAGTGTTCCTCGGCGATATGCCCGTTATGACTCCCGACGGCGCGTTCGTCGTCAACGGCGCGGAGCGCGTCATCGTCTCTCAGCTCCACCGCTCGCCCGGCATTTCGACCGAGCGCCAGGTCCACGCAAACGGCCAGCCGCTCCTTTCCGTCCGTATCATCCCCGACCGCGGCAGCTGGATCGAGGTCATGTTCGATACGAACAACATCATGTGGTGCTTCATGGATCAGCGCCGCCGCCGCCGTAAATTCTACGCGACGACGCTTCTGCGCGCGTTCGGCTACGGCTCCGACGAGCAGCTCATGAATCTCTTCTACGATTTCAAGCGCCTTCCGACCAACAGAAAATACACTGAAAAGGAACTGCGCCAGCTCGTCATGAAGGACGACCTCGTCGACGGCGATTCCCAGGCCGTTATCGCCCGCCGCTACGATCCCGTCACCCCCGCGATGATGGAGCAGATCGCCGCCGCCGGCATTCCCGAGGTTGAGGTCGTCGACGTCTCCGTCGACAACGGAACTCTCATCGTCACCCTCCGCGAAGACGCCAAGGCCGGCATTCACAACGAGGAGGACGCGCTTAAGGAAATCTACAAGCGCATGCGTCCCGGCGATCCGCCGACCGCAACGAACTCGAAGCAGATGATCAACCGTCTCTTCTTCGATCTTTCCCATTACGATCTCGGCTATGTCGGCCGCCACAAGATCAACAAGAAGCTCGGTCTCACCGGAAAGGTCGACGAGAATCTCCGCACTCTCCACGAGTCCGGCATCGACGTCATCGAGGCGATCCGTCTTCTTCTCAAGATTTTCGTCGGCAAGGATACGGTCGACGATATCGACCACCTCGGCAACCGCCGCATCCGTACGACCGGCGAGCTTCTCGAGAACCAGTGCCGCGTCGGTCTCGCGCGTACTGAGCGTCTCATCCGCGAGCGCATGACCGTTCACGACCCCGAGTCGTCCGGTTCGCTCTCTCCGAGTCGTCTCGTGAACTCCAAGACCTTCAGCGCGGTCGTTCAGGACTTCTTCGCCCGCAGCCAGCTTTCGCAGTTCATGGACCAGACGAACCCCTTGTCGGCTCTCGCCCACAAGCGCCGTCTCTCGGCTCTCGGTCCCGGCGGTCTCTCCCGCGAGCGCGCAGGCTTCGAGGTCCGCGACGTCCATCCTTCCCACTACGGCCGCATCTGCCCGATCGAGACGCCCGAAGGTCCGAACATCGGTCTTATCTCGTCTCTCGGCATCTACGCCCGCGTCAACCGCTTCGGCTTCATCGAAACTCCCTACCGCAAGGTTATCGGCGGCAAGGTTACCGACGAGGTCGAGTATCTTCCCGCGGATACCGAAGAGCAGTTCGTAATCGCCCAGGCCAACGCGCCTCTCAAGGCCGACCGCACGTTCGCCGAGGACCGCGTCACCTGCCGCTTCAAGACAGAGTTCTGCGATAAGCCCGCACGCGAGGTCCAGTATATGGACGTTGCCCCGATGCAGGTTATTTCGATCGCCGCCGGTCTCATTCCGTTCCTCGAGCACGACGACGCCAACCGTGCGCTCATGGGCGCGAACATGATGCGTCAGGGCGTGCCTCTCATGCGTACCGAGCGTCCTTTCGTCGGTACGGGTCTCGAGGGCGCCAGCGCCAAGGACTCGCGAGTCATCGTCACCGCTCTCGCCGACGGTACGGTCGCCTACGTTTCGGCCGACTTCATCATCGTCACGGATGACGGCGAGCTTCCGGCGGGCAAGAACCGCTTTGAGCACGATCCCGCAAAGGGCGTCTGGAGATACGACCTTCAGAAGTATCGCCGCTGCAACGCCGGCACGTGCTTCAACCAGAGACCGATCGTCAAGAAGGGCGACAAGGTCAAGTTCGGCGACTGCCTCGCCGACGGTCCCGCGACCGATCAGGGCGAACTCGCGCTCGGCAAGAACCTCCTCGTGGCGTTCATGAGCTGGCGCGGCTACAACTTCGAGGACGCTATCCTCATCAACGAGCGCATCGTCCGCGAGGACGTTCTCACGTCGCTCCACATCGTCACCTTCGAGTGCGGCGCGCGCGACACGAAGCTCGGCCCCGAAGAGATCACCCGCGATATCCCCAACGTTTCCGAGGACGCTCTCAAGAACCTCGGTCCCGACGGCATCATCCGCGTCGGTGCCGAAGTCAAGCCCGGCGACATTCTCGTCGGTAAGGTTACGCCTAAGGGCGAGACCGAGCTTAGCCCCGAAGAGCGCCTTTTGAGAGCCATCTTCGGCGAGAAGGCCGCCGATGTCCGCGACACGTCTCTCACCGTACCTCCGGGTACGACCGGCGTCGTCATGGGCGTTCAGGTTTCGACCCGCCAGGACGCCGTCGTCGCCGACGACAAGACGTCCAAGAAGGCCAAGAAGGATGCCGAGAAGAAGCGCAAGAATCAGATCGCCAAGCTCGAGAAGGATCTCGCCGGCAAGCTCGCCGACGCGATCATGAACGAGAAGCTTCCCTGCGACGTCACCGACACGGAGACCGGCGACGTCATCATCGCCGCCAACAAGAAGATCAAGCGCTCTCAGCTCGCGGTTCTCGCCAAGGCTCACGCCCACTGGGAGATGGAGGACGGCCCCGCCAAGGACAAGGTCGCCTCGATCATCGATCCGTTCGAGGCCGAGTTCGCGGCCGTTGAAGACGCTGCGGAGAACTCCGACGGCGGTCTCTTCGGCGATTTCGGCGGCGACGGCGAAGTCGTCAAGGAAGTACGCGTTTTCCTCGTCGACAAGAAGAACCTTTCGGTCGGCGACAAGATGGCCGGACGTCACGGTAACAAGGGTGTCGTCTCGCGCATTCTTCCGAGCTGCGACATGCCGTTCCTTCCCGACGGTCGCCCGGTCGACATCGTTCTGAACCCGCTCGGCGTACCTTCGCGTATGAACCTCGGTCAGCTCTTCGAGACCTACCTCGGTCTTGCGTGCCGCTACCTCAACTTCCACGCCGCGACGCCCGTGTTCGACGGCGTTCAGGAGTCCGAGATCGACGAGCTTCTCCTCAAGGCCCGCGCGGTCCAGGAGAAGGAAGAGGGCGCCCAGAGCTGGATCTGCCCCGAGGGCAAGACGGTTCTTTATGATGGTCTTACGGGCGAGCCCTTCGAGCAGAAGGTCGTCGTCGGCGTCATCTACATGCTCAAGCTCCACCACCTCGTCACCGACAAGATCCACGCCCGTGCCGTCGGCCCCTACTCGCTCGTCACCCAGCAGCCGCTCGGCGGCAAGGCGCAGCTCGGCGGTCAGCGTATGGGCGAAATGGAAGTGTGGGCTCTCGAGGCGTACGGCGTGGCCTACGCGCTTCAGGAGCTTCTTACGGTCAAGTCCGACGACGTGCAGGGCCGTACGCGTATTTACGAGTCCATCGTCAAGGGCACGAACATCCTCGAGTCCGGAATGCCCGAGTCGTTCTCGGTCCTCATTCACGAATTGCGCGGTTTGTGCATCGACACCCAGCTTCTGGGCGGCGGCATGAACGAACGCCGCAAGGCCGAAGGCCCGGTTGCGCAGGCTGCGACCCCCGCGCCTGAAGCCGTCGCCAGCGACGACCTTCTTTCGGGTGCGCTTAACCTTCGCTAAGGACTGTAGAATATTTCAGGAGACTTAAAAAATGAATAATCCTTACAACACTTCCGATATTTTCGGCGGCTCCTTCAACGCCTCGGCCCATTATGATGCGGTCAAGGTTCAGCTCGCTTCGCCCGAGACGATCCGCGGATGGTCTCACGGCGAGGTAAAGAATCCCGAAACGATCAACTACCGCACCTACCGTCCCGAGAAGGAAGGTCTCTTCTGCGAGAAGATCTTCGGACCTACGAAGGACTGGGAGTGCGCCTGCGGCAAGTACAAGCGCATCAAGAACAAGGGTATGGTCTGCGACCGCTGCGGAGTCGAGGTTACTCTCGCTTCCGTGCGCCGTCAGCGTATGGGCCACATCGAGCTTGCCGTTCCCGTAAGCCACATCTGGTTCTTCAAGTGCTCCCCCTCGCGTATCGGGCTTCTGCTCGACAAGACGACGAGCGAACTCGAGCGCGTTCTCTACTACCAGGACTGGATGGTCGTCGAGCCCGGCGACACCCCGTTCAAGGAAGGTCAGATCCTCAGCGATCAGGAATACGCCGACGCCCAGGAGAAATACGACGCGTTCAAGGCGGAGATGGGCGCGGAAGCCGTCCGCAAGCTCTTGAGAAAGGTCGATCTCGATCAGCTCATGCGCAAGCTTGAGGAAGATATGGAGAATACGCGCTCCAAGCAGAGCCGCAAGAAAATCGCCAAGCGCATGAAGGTCGTAGAGGGCTTCCGCGTTTCCAACTCCAAGCCCGAGTGGATGGTTCTGGACGTTCTTCCCGTCATCCCGCCGGAACTTCGTCCTCTCGTCCCGTTGGAGGGCGGCCGTTTCGCGACGAGCGATCTCAACGATCTCTATCGCCGCGTCATCAACCGCAACAACCGTCTTCGCAATCTTCTCGCGCTCAAGACGCCCGACGTCATCATCCGCAACGAGAAGCGCATGCTTCAGGAAGCCGTCGACGCGGTTTTCGACAACGGCCGCCACGGCCGTCCCGTTACAGGCCCCGGCAACCGTGCTCTTAAGTCCCTCTCCGAGATTCTCAAGGGCAAGACGGGCCGCTTCCGCCAGAACCTTCTCGGTAAGCGCGTCGACTACTCCGGACGTTCGGTTATCGTCGTCGGACCTGAACTTAAGTTCCCGCAGTGCGGTCTTCCCAAGGAGATGGCGCTCAGACTTTTCGAGCCGTTCATCATCCGCCGCCTGAAGGAAATCGGCAAGTGCCACACCGTCCGTACCGCCCGCAAGATGATCGAGCGTCAGGATCCCGAGGTGTGGGATATCCTCGAAGAGGTGACGAAGGACAAAACCGTGTTCCTCAACCGCGCTCCGACGCTCCACCGTCTGTCGATCCAGGCGTTCGAGCCCGTGCTCGTCGAGGGCAAGGCCATCCGTCTGCACCCGATGGTGTGTACGCCGTTCAACGCCGACTTCGACGGCGACCAGATGGCCGTCCACGTGCCGCTTTCGATCGAAGCGCAGATGGAATCGAAGCTCATGATGCTCGCTTCGACTTCGATCTTCTCACCTGCTTCGGGCAAGTCCGTCATGACTCCTACCCAGGACGTCTGCTTGGGACTTTACTTCCTTACCGTTCCTTCGCAGCAGGATAAGCTTGCCGGTAAGATCGCCGGTAAGACCGACTGCTCGGGCGAACATCTTCCGCTTTTCAACGACATCGGTGAAGTGGAGTTCGGCATTGCCGAGGGCGCGATCAGCTATCACACGCGCATCCGCTACCGCAACCCCGACTTCGGCACGACGGGCCGTCCCCACGGCGTGACCGACAAGCGTACGATCGAAACGACCGCCGGCCGCGTTATCTTCAACGACGTCTGGCCTGAAGGCATGGGCTTCTGGAACGACAAGTGCTCGAAGTCGACGATCGGCAAGCTTATTCTCGACTGCCACAAGGTCGCCGGCCACGACGTCACCGT